>CAZJBU010000025.1:4325-7616 GCA_964544525.1 uncultured archaeon | reverse complement strand
GAGTATTTGAGGGCTATCTCGAAAAAATAAAAGGAAAATACATACCCGAGCAAATTTTTAAGGAAAAATTTAGAAAATCAATTATACCTTTAGCTTGGTCACATGCTATGTTTGTAATTGCAGCTAAAGAGTTGGGTTATTTGTAAAGAAAAAGCTTTTTATATTTTTCGGTAATAATTTTATGCTTACTAAAAAATGGAAAGAAGATGCCGAAGAAAGATTGATAAGGTATTTCGAGAAATGTCCAGAAGATTTGGAAGCAACACTAAGAGTGATTCAGATATACACAGACCTAGATGCATATGTACCATTAATAGAGGAGATATTAAAAGGAAGTCCGTTTGGAGAGGCTATCGCAAAGGTGACATATGAATATAGAAGAAAACAACCTCACGGATTAGGAAGGATTATAAAAGATGAAGGAGACCCAACAACATACAAAGTAGATCCTTATGTTGCTTTGAGTGTTGCGGAGGTAGGAAAAGATTTAAAAGAAAAAGAAAAATCATTTATCTAAAGCTATTTTTGATTTTTTATTTTTTAACTTTATGCAAAACTATGCAATAGAATTTGATAAAGTTACCAAAATTTACCCAACTTTAAGAAAACCTAAAAATAAATTTTTGAGACCTCTGTATTATATTTACCCCTATTTTGGAAAAATAAAGGCTTTGGACAGAATTTCATTCAAAGTTAAAAAGGAAGAGCAATAGGTATAATTGGCCCTAATGGTGCTGGAAAAACAATATTTTAAGAGCATTGCTTATTTTCTTTTTAGCTTTAATTGCTGGAGCTAAGTTTAACGTGAATCTACTCTCGTTTTTTGTTTATTTTATTTTAGGAACATTAATTTTTGTTTTTATAGGTTTATTTTTGACTGGATTATGGTTTATTAGAAGAAGTCTTATGAACCTTATTCAAAAAATATTAGTTGTTGTTCTTTTCCAAATTTTTGGCGGAGTATATTTTGATCCTAAAATTTTGCCCTCTTCCATTTCCTGGATCTCAGATTTTGTGCCTGTTTACTTGCTAAATAATGCAATGAAAGATGCCTTAATAAGAGGTTTGGCCTTTAGTTTAGATTATATTTTAGTTATGCTTATGTGGGTAATTGTTTTAGCCCCTTTGTCTTTCAAAATGTTTAGATTCAGAAGATATCATTTTAATCCTGAAGCTGGATAATTATTCAAGTAGGTAAAGCTCTTTTCCATAGGTATTCTTTATCCTTTCTTTTTTTCCATTAATTTCAACCTCTATTGAGCTCCAATTTCCTTCTTTTATAAAGAAAAGCCTAGGATCATTTTCGAACATAAAGAATTTGTACCACTCGCCATGGACTTTATCAATTTCGCTTTCTTCCTTATTCAAATAACCTAGCTGAATCATATTTCCCCTGCAATCTTCTAAATCCAGATCTAAAACATTTGTTGGAAACATTTTGTAATAAATTAATGGCAAAGCACCTTTAGCCTCAAATCTTTGGGTCCAAATGCTGTCTGGCTTTCCTTTATCTTCTAAAATTTCCTCTACCTTCTCTTTTACTAAACTTGGAAGTTCTTCTCTGTTTAAAAACTTAAGAATATCTATTTCAAATTTTCCATATTTGCTTGGTTCTATTCCTTTTTTTGTGTAGGAATATCTATAAACTCCTTTGTTATGGGTGAAAATTCCTATTCCTTCTATTTTTTCCGGGGCCTTAGAAAAATTTTCAAACCATTGAAAATATTCATAAAGATTGTTTCCTTCTCTAATTGTTATTATTGAATGCATTTTATTATTAAAATCTGGATTGAAGATAACAATTTCCTCAAAGGAATCTTTATCTATTTTTAATTTAGCTTTTTTCTCAAAGGGATTTAATTGCTTCAAAACACACCATTCATTCTGCGGAGGAAAACCAAAGATTTCTATCCATCCTAAAAACGCATGGTACCTTGGTAATAAAATTTCTTTTTTTCTTCCTTCTATTTCTACTTGTAGATCATAGTAAATTATTCCATTTTCTACTTTTTTGTATTCCATAGAAAGTTCACCAAGCGTTTTCATAAATTATAAACTACGAAAAATTTTTAATTTTTGGCTAGGTAATATTCATGGATAAAAAAAGAGCTAATTACCGAAACAAAAAAATTACTTAAAAAAATTCAACATAGCAGTGGAGGAATATTTGCAACCGATATATATAAGACTCATCCGAGAGATATACAATGGTACGGGTTTATATGGCCTAGGGATGGAGCATTTGTATCAGTAGCTTCTATGATACTTAGAGATTATAATATACCTAAAAGATTTTTTGAATGGGTTAATAATGCAGAAGGAGTAAAAGAAAGAGGTATTTTCTTTTCCCACAAATATTACCCTAACGAAGCTATAGCGACAATCATTTCATATGGAGAAGAAAATTGTATTCAATAAGTGAGTTTATAGAGCATGCGTTGAAAAGAAAAAATGTAGTAGCTTCTTTTCAATTTCAGCCAGATCAAATAGGCGAAGTAATTTGGGCAATTTCAGAATATCAAAAAAGATGTAAGAAGATAGATTTTAGTGAACTTATAGAAAAACTTGCAGATGGAATAGTTAGATTTTGGAACAAAAATCATTTTGTTCTCCCTACCAAGGATATATGGGAAGAAGAGATGATATATCCAAGAGACCATTCTTATTTTCCAGTTACGTTAGGATTTTGCGCCTTAGGTCTTAGAAAAGCTATGGAGTATTTAGGCGAAAAAAGAAGATGGTTGTCTTGCTATAATGAAATGATATACCTGATAAACAAAGCCTTTGATCGAAATAGAGGTTTTATATATAAAGTATTCGGAAAAAGAAAATGTAAAAAAATAGATTCATCTTCTCTATTTTTAATATGTGGCCTTGCGAAATTTTCTATGAAAAGAACGCAGAGGAACTCACAAAAAAGATAATAGAAAATAATTCCATAAGAGACGGCGGTATAATAAGATACAAAGGAGATAAGTATTCAGGCAGAATGTATTTGTGTCAGAATATTTATAGCAAAAAGTCAGCAGCTTGGCCTATTCTTAATTTTTTAGTTAGTATAGTGCTATGCATGCTAGGCCATAAAAGAGAAGCTACAAAATTTTATAATTGGATAATTAAAAAAGTAAAAAACAAAATACCTGAACAGATAGAGGAAAACGGCAAATATAGAGGGGCTTCTCCTTTAGCTTGGTCACATGCTATGTTTGTAATATCAACAAAGATTTTATTTGGTAGACCTCTTTGATAAATCAAAAATTAAAATTTTTATATTTTTATAATTACTATTTT
>CAZJBU010000025.1:0-4315 GCA_964544525.1 uncultured archaeon | reverse complement strand
AACAGAATTAAAAGAAATAATAGGAGAATTATTTAAGTCTGAAGATAATATAACTCAAGAAGAGAAAGATGTATTAAAGGAGATTAAAAGAGTAGAAGAACTTCCTGAATGGTCTATTTGGGAAGAATTGGCAAAAATATATATAGAGAGACTTCCAGAAGAAAAGAGGCCAAGATATAAAGAAATGCTAGAAGATGCTAAATACAGAGGTAGCAAAAAGAAATTGGAAGAAATAATAAAGAAAGTTAGAGAGGAACATATATTATTACTAGAATTAAAAAAGGAGGACATTTTTAGATTACTTGAGAATATTCCAGAAAGCGAGAGAAAATACTATCAAATAGAGTTAAATAAAGCGATAATAGAAGGATATATATTGCAAATCAAGAATGGAGATGTATACTTAGCTGACTATGCTCTAAAAGTTCTTGAGGCTATTCCTTATCCAGAAAGAGAAAAATATGAAAAAGAACTTGAGAGCGCTGTCTTTATAGGAGAAATAAGACAAAAAATGCTTTCTAAAATGAGAGAACTCAACAATATAGTTGGTAGTACTATAGAATTATATGACTATTTTTTAAAAAAAGGAGAAAAAAATGAAGATATATTGCTGATGCTAGAAACAGATAATGTAAAAGAAGCTATAAAAAGTGCTAGTTACTTAAAATAATACTTTACCTATGCTGAGTTATATTTAAATCCTTGCAACATTTAGTTCAATTGCTTTTCTCTTAACTGCTTCGGCAACAGCTTTATGCACTCCCTCGTCTAAAACTGAGGGCACAATATACTCTTCTTTTAATTCATCTTCTTTTACATAAGAAGCTATTGCCTCTGCTGCAGCAATTTTCATCCCATCATTTATTTCTCTTGCTCTACAATCTAATGCCCCTCTGAAAACTCCAGGAAATGCTAAAGCATTATTTATCTGATTAGGAAAGTCGCTTCTGCCAGTACCTACTATCTTTGCTCCTCCCTTTCTGGCTTCTTCTGGCATAATTTCAGGGATAGGATTAGCTAATGCAAAAACAATAGCATTGTCTTGCATTTTGGAGATATCCTCTGCCTTAAGTAGATTTGGAGCACTCACCCCAATAAAAACATCTGCTCCTTTCAAAGCATCTTTTAGGCTTCCTTGAAGGTTTTCTTTATTAGTTAGTTTAGCAATTTCTTTTTTTGCAGGGTTTAGATCCTCCCTTTCTTTGCTAATAATTCCTTTGCTATCACATACTATTATATTCTTAAAACTATACTTAAGTAAAAGTTTTGTAATTGCTACGCCAGCGGCTCCAGCGCCATTTATAACTATCTTAACATCTTTTCCTTTTCCAACCAACTTTAGAGCATTTATCAATGCTCCTAAAACTACTATAGCGGTGCCATGTTGATCGTCGTGGAAAACAGGGATATCTAGCCTTTCTTTTAATTTCTGCTCGATTTCAAAGCATCTTGGTGCCGAGATGTCCTCCAAATTTATTCCTCCAAAGACAGGTTCTATATTCTCTACTATTTTAACTATTTCATCTACATCCTGAGTTTTTAAACATATTGGAAAAGCATCTATATCAGCAAATTTTTTGAAGAGCAAGGCTTTCCCTTCCATTACAGGAATAGCTGCATAAGCGCCTATATTTCCTAATCCTAATACAGCTGAGCCATCACTTACTATAGCAACAAAATTCCATTTAGATGTATAATCAAATACTTTGCCTTTATTTTCTGCTATAACCTTACAGGGCTCTGCTACTCCCGGAGTATAGGCTATAGCAAGATCTTCCTTTGATTCTAAAGGAACTTTTGGTATAATTGCTAGTTTCCCGCCCTTGTGATACTCTATAGCTCTTTCCCTAAAATTGTCTATCATTTAATTAATTTTCAAAAATAAATTTATGTTTGAAAGATGGGTTGCGCACAAGGTCCAAATCAAAGATTTGATAGAAGGTACATGGGAAAAAGATCCTGAAAGAGAAACCTCTTATCTAAGAACAAAAGATGGAAGAAAAATTGTGAGGTGCAGAATTTTAGGCACTATAATAGCAAAGTTCATTTCAGAAGATGGAAATTATGCCTTCTTTACTATAGATGATGGGACTGAAGTAATTAGACTAAAAATGTTTGGAGAGGAAATAAAGAAATATGAGACATTTAATAAAGGAGATATCGTTGATGTTATAGGTAGAGTAAAGCAATATGAAGATGAAACCTATATTAGCCCTGAAATTATCGTGAAAGTTGAAGATCCTAATTATGAATTTTTAAGGAAAATAGAATTAAAAATGATGCAAAAAAGTTAAGCATAGCATACAGAGCAATTTGATTCATCACCGCCTTCTTCTCCATAAAAGAGATTGTTTAGTCTTTTTATTCTATCTTCATACTCTTTTCTTTCCTCAGGCGGTAATTTAGAGATATAATGTCTTAACTCTTCTAGTCCTTCCTTAATTCTCTCCTCAACTTCTTTTTTCGAATATATTAATTTCTCTACAGCATCTATAGCAATTTCTATACTTTTTTTCATATCTTTTTTTCTCTTTTCTTCCATCTTCTGAATTTACCAGGAAAAATATTTATATTCATTCTCTTCTAATTCTCTTAATCTTGCGAATTCTAGCTCAAGTAAGTAATCTGTGATTTCTTTTAGATACAAAAGTAGTGCAGATAGTTCGTAATCCACTTTTGCCATATCTTCAAGGGATAATGGTTTATCCTTAAGCAAAGTTTTTATATCTTTTTTTACCTGCTCTGCAAGACGCTCAAGTGCCTTTGTTTCTAATAAGTTTAGTCTAAAGCCCTCACCTAGAGAGGAAGGGTATATCTTCTCAACTTCCTTAAAAATAGTTTCAACAATCTTTCCTATAGTATCTATATATGATAATGCCTTTTCAACACTCATAATCTTTTTAACTACTTAAAAAATAAAAAAGAATATTAATGCTGCTGAGAACATTATAATCCAGATCTTTCTATCAAGAAAAAACAATTTAAATCCGTCTAAAGGAGGCACAGGCAATAGATTAAAAAGCGCAAACCAAGTGTTTATGAAAAAAGCATATTTTAAGAGAACATTACCATAGGATAAGTATAAAGTAAGGAAAATTAGAGCTAATATAAGGTTAGCTAAAGGTCCTGACAAAGAGATGTATTTACTTGCTTTCCTCTGAACAGAAGGATGTATGTGATAATAGTAAACTGGATAAATAACAACAGCACCTGGAGCTGCAAAGATAAAGCCAAAGAATGAAGTAAAGAAGCAAAGAAATAAGCCAAAATCCCATTTTTGGAATCGAGCAAAATAATTAAACCTTTTTGCTACTTGTCTATGCATTAACTCATGGAATAAAAAAGCAGGGACTATAAGAAAAAAGGAGATTAAAAAAGATGATGGAGAAAAGTTGAATATGCCAAAAAATATATTTTTGAAAGAGATAGTTAAAATAAGCATCGCTATTAATATGTCAAACAATTCTTGTTTATCTATACCCATAATATTAAGAATTTTAAAGTTTAATTAAGAATATGATTGACCTTACTCCTTATATAGGGATAATCTACTTTGGACTATTTGTAACTCTAGTAGCATCGATGTACTTTTTTATTCTTCTTATAGAAAATTATCTTGATTTAAAAAATGAACGAAAAAGGAAAGGAATTAAAAAACTAAAGAGATATCCTTTTGTTTCAATAATAATGACAACTTACAACGAAGAAACAACAATAAAAAAAACTGTAAAATCATTGCTTAACCTGAATTATCCAAAGAATAAAATGGAAATTATTGTTATAGATCAAAGTACAGATAATACATTCAAAATTCTGAAATCTTTTAAGGATAAAAGATTGAAATGTAAATGGGTACCAAAATTTGGAGTACCGAATGAAAAATCTGCATGCCTCAATTTGGCATTAAAAATGGCAAAAGGCGAGTTCATTATAACTCAGGATGCAGACTCGTTTATAGAAAAAGATGCCCTGCTAAAAATGCTGCCTTATTTTGAAGAGGATAAAAGGTTGGGAGCTCTAATTCCAAATATGAAGGTACATAACCCTAAAAATTGGGTGCAAAGGTTGCAGTATGTGGAATATATGTTTGTATTATTTACCAGAAAATTATGGCAGTATGTAAATGCAACTTTTGTTACTCCTGGCCCGTTCTCCATATTTAGAAGGAGTGCCTTGAAAAAGATAGGGTATTATTTCGATGTGAATAGCCTTACTGAGGATTTGGAAATTGCATTTAGATTGCTGAAGCATCGCTATAAGGTTAAATGTTGTTTAACAGCTGAAGTAACTACCGTATGTCCCGATTCTTTAAAAG
>CAZJBU010000024.1:0-7633 GCA_964544525.1 uncultured archaeon | reverse complement strand
TAGAAAAGGAAGGATTATGAAAAGGGTTGTAAGCACCTGCATTTATTGCGGATGCGGTTGCAAACTTGCTTATTTGGTAGAAGGAAATAAAATTGTCAGGATTGAAGGTTATAATAAGGATGATATAAGCGATGGAAAACCATGTATAAAAGGATTGACCATAAATGAAGTCTGGAATAAAAACAGGATAAAGAAACCTTTAATAAGGGAAGGTGACAAACTTAGAGAAGTTAGCTGGAAAGAAGCTATAGATAAAATAGTAGAGCATGCGAAAGAGTTAGAGCCTAATCAAATATTCATGAATGGTTCTGGAAAGATAACAAATGAAGATAATTTTGCGTTATTAAAATTAGGGACATGTATATTCAATACATCAAATATAGATTCTTGTTGTGGTAGGCTCTGCCATATTTCAACTGTTAAAGGTCTTTTAGATTGCTATGGTACGCCAAACCTAACAAAAATATCTAATCTTGATAAGATAGATACTTTGTTAATTATAGGTTCAAATCCTGCTGTTAACTATCCGGTTTTTTGGAACAAAATTTTGAAAAGGAAGCCAAAATTAAAGATTATCTCTATCCAAAGTTTGCTAAATCTTACCTCCAAATTTGGAGATCTTTTCCTAGAGATAGAGCCAGGAACAGAAGTTGCTTTGCTTAATGGCATTATTCATTATCTCATAAAAGAAAAATTGTTTTCTATCAAAGCGAGCAAAGTTAAGAATTTCAGAAAGTTAAAGAAAACAGTTTCTAGGTATTATCCTTCCTATGTCTCAAAAATTTGTAAAATTGATGAAAAAGAATTTTTGGAAGTATGTAATGCAATAGCTAAATCGAGGAAGTTAGGAATCTTTCATGGTATGGGCTTTACGCAACATATCAACTCTTTAGAGAATGTCCATACTTTGCTAAACTTAGCAATTCTTAAGGATGCTTATCTTTTAGCACTCAGAGGAGAAATAAATGTGCAAGGAGTTGGAGATGTATTTGCATCAGATATAGAGCAATTAAAGAAAATTTGGAATGTAGAGATAAAGCCGATATCAGGGAATATAGTAGACTCTTTAATTCTAAATCCGGTTGAATTCGCGTTCATTACAGAATTTAACCCGGCTCAATCTTTACCCAACCTAAACAAAGTACATAAAATATTAGATAACATCTTTTTGGTCTATTTGGGTTCTTATTTCAACCTAACCTGTGAGTTTGCTGATGTAATTTTACCTATACCTGCTCTTTTTGAAAGTTTTGGCACTATTACAAATGGAGAACAAAGGATTAGGTTGGTAAGGAAGGTTGTAAAACCAAATGGTTTAGAAGTATGGAAAATAGCCAAACAAATTGCTAAGAAATTTGGAAAAGAAAAATTATTTTGGTATAATCGGGCAAAGGATTTGTTTGGTGAAATTGTAAAGGCAGTGCCATGGTACAGAAATATAAATCCTGACTACGTTTATAAAGGTAAAGATGCCTTTGCAAGAAAGAAAATTAAGCATAGGATATTTTACCCTGAAGATTACAGAGGTAAAGATGAAAGAAGAACTAGAAGATACCCTTTATTACTTACAACATTTAGAGAAATGCATCATTTTTTAACTTCTGAGATAACTGAAAACTCCAAAACTCTGGTAGAATTAGATAAAGACAGACTCCATATCTTCATAAGTAGGGAAGATGCAAAAAAATATGGAATTAAGGATGACGACAAAATAAGAGTAATAAGCAAATCTGGAGAGATTTCTGGTTTTGCAAGAATCTCAGATAAAGTTCCTAAAGGAATAATAGCAACAAGATTTCATTACAAAGAGATGCTTGTAAACAAATTGTTTCCTTCAGAGTTTGATGATGTTACTTACACCCCGAATTACAAATGCTGCGCTGTTAGGATAGAAAAAAATTTCTGACTAAACTATCTACAGAGAAATATCTTTATTTAAATTTCTTGATGAAATAATAATATGGTCGAAATTGCAGGCAATAAAATGGTTAAGGTGCTGGCATTATTATCTATTCTCATAAACTTGCTTTCGCCGGCTTTGGCAGGCTCACAAACCCCTATTTTAAAGGTAAGTTTGGTAAAATATAACCCTTATCCTGCCGACCCTGGGAAATATTTGAGGGTATGGATTAGTGTTAGCAACTCTGGTTTAGAGAATGCAGAAAATGTAATTGTAAAGGTAGTGCCGGAGTTCCCTTTTTCTTTATATGAGGATGAGGATGCTGAAAGGTACATAGGGTTGATAAAACCTTATGATAGTGCAATATTGGATTATAAATTGAAAGTAGCTCCGGACGCTGTGTCTGGCGATAACTATCTCAAAGTTGCTTATAGCTTAGACAACGGCAAAAGTTGGATAGAAACTAAATTAAAAATTGTTGTACAAACAAAAAATACAGTTATATCTATTGAAAATGTAACTTTCCTTACTCTTATGCCAGGGCAAGAAGGTTGGTTAAATTTAACTATTAGAAATATTGGAGATGAAATTTTGAGATATATTCAGATAGCACCTGACTTTTCAGACTTACCAGTATATCCGATATCATCTTCTGAAAAAGAAATATATCAACTCCTTCCTGGAAGAGAAGAAAAAGTTTCCTTTAAAGTTATTTCAGATTATGACGCAGAATGTCAAATATTTGCCTTACCTATATCCATATCGTACTACGATACCTTGGGAAATCAATATACAAAATCTTACAAAATAGGTTTTAGGATAGACGCAAAGCCAGAAATAGAAATTATACCTACCTCCAAAACTTTAAATTTCGGAGAAAACTTGATAGAATTTAAGGTTGTTAATAAAGGGCTTGCTAAAGTGAAGGCTTTGATGGTATATGTTAATTCATCTTTAATAACATCTACCAATCCGTACTATGTAGGAGAAATAGATAGTGATGATTACGAAATTGCAACATTTCAAATGCCTATAAAGAATATTGCTGATAAAGTTACGTTAAATGTTAAAGTTTCTTATTTGGACTGCTCTAATACACAGCATATGATTACAAAATCCTTTACCTATAAGGTTATTTATAAGGAAGAAAGTTACTTCTCTGTTATAATCTTGCTAGTAATCATAGCATTAGTTGTTTTTTATTTCTATAGGCAGAGATACAGAAAAAGGAAAAGATGATAAAGGAATTCTTTAAATTAGCAATTAAAAACATCTCTAGAAGAAAGATAAGAAGCTTTCTAACTATACTAGGAATACTCATAGGGATGTGTGCTGTTGTAACTCTAATTTTAATAGGAGAAGGTGCTAATAAGAGGGTAGAGAGCATATTTGAAAAGATGGGAAAAGATAAGATAACAGTTTTTCCTGGAAAGTTAGGAGGGACTATGGGAATGGGTACTTCGGCAAGCTTTTCTATCTTAACAAAAAAAGATGTTAATGCAATTAGGAAAGTGCCAAATATAGAAAGCGTTGTGCCCCTCTTTTTTAGATATACTTCTATTGAGTTCGAGAACGAAAAATTTTATTTGCCAGTTACCGGAGTTGGTGGAGATATAAAAGAGGTATTACAAGTATTTCAAGGTTTTGATCTTTTAGAGGGTAGATATGTAAGAGAATCTGAAAAAGGAAAATGTGTAATAGGTTATGGAGTAGCAAAAAATTTATTTAAGAAAGAAATCTCAATAGGAGATAAACTAATTATTAATGGAAAACCTTTTAAGGTAGTAGGTATTTTAGAACAAATTGGAAGTAGGATGGACGATTATTCTGTAATCATTCCCTTAGATGAGGCAAGAAATCTATTTAATGAGGAGGAAGAGGTTTCTTTGATCTTTGCAAAGGTATCAAATGAGCAGATTATTGATAATACTGTGGAGGAAATAAAAAAGAAATTAAAAAAGTTGAGAGGTGAAGAAGACTTTACTGTTCTTACACAAAAACAGCTACTCGAGAAGATATCATCTGTTTTAGGAATATTTCAATTCATTTTGGTTTCTGTGGCAGCTGTATCTTTGATTGTCGGTAGTGTTGGAATCATGAATTCTATGTACACTTCAGTAATGGAAAGAACAAGAGATATAGGTACTATGAAGGCTATTGGCGCTACTAATTTTCAAGTTATGATGATTTTTTTGATAGAATCTGGTATCCTAGGCTTCTTTGGAGGGTTACTGGGAGTTCTTTTAGGAATATTATTGACAAAAGTTGCATTAAGCTATGCATCCATGTACGGCATACTTATCCCTTTTATATTTGATGTTAGGCTATTTGCCGGAGTTTTGATATTTTCCTTTTGTTTGGGAATGATTTCTGGGCTTTTGCCTGCGAGGAGGGCTTCAAGGTTAGATCCTGCCGAAGCATTGAGATATGAGTAATATGAGGGATATAGTAAGGCTGGATAATGTAAAAAAGGATTATTTGTTAGGAAAAGTAAGGATTAGGGTATTGAAAGGCATATCTCTAAAGATAGAAAAAGGAGATTTTGTAGCAATAGTTGGCAAATCAGGATCTGGAAAATCTACCTTATTACACATAATAGGTTGTTTAGATAAACCAACCAGCGGGAGGGTTATTATCCATGGCAAAGATGTCTCAAAACTAAATGATAACCAATTGGCTAGGATAAGATCAAAAGTTGCTGGCTTTGTATTTCAACAATTCAACTTAATTCCAGATCTAACGGTTGAAGAGAATATTGAGTTACCTATGGTATTTATTGGCATCGAAAAGGACAAGAGAGAAAAAAGAGTGGAAGAGTTGCTAAATTTGGTTGAGTTAGAGCATAGAAAAAACTTTTATCCTGCCGAGCTTAGTGGAGGGGAAAGACAAAGGGTAGCAATTGCAAGGGCTTTAGCAAATAACCCTGAGTTGATCCTTGCGGACGAGCCTACAGGAAACTTAGACTCTGTAATGGGAAATAAAATAATATCTTTTTTGGAGAGGATAAATAAAGAGCTAAGCAAAACTTTGGTCATTGTAACCCATGATAAGGATATAGCCAAAAGGGCAAGGAAAATCATTGAAATAAAAGATGGACTAATAAAAAAGGTTTCTAATACATAATTATGAGACAAATCTTTACGAATGTATTTGAAGACAAAGGTACAATCTTTGTAAAAAGTAAAGGAGGGTATAGAGTTTGGGATCCAACCAAATCAAAACCTGCTGCTGCAATAAAAAATGGCTTAAAAATTTTTCCATTAGAGAAAGGAATGTCTATTCTTTACTTAGGTGCAGGTCATGGAACTACTTCAAGCTATTTTAGCGATATAATTGAAAAAGATGGCATAATATATGCCGTTGAAGTGTCAGATAGAATTATCGGGAAATTGCTTGAGGTTGCAAAAGAAAAAGGTAATATTTGCCCTATCCTTGGGGATGCAAGATTGATGGATTATAAATGGGTAGGCAAAGTGGATTTTGTTTATCAAGATATTGCGCAGAGAGATCAAGTAGAGATTTTCCTAAGGAATGTCAAAGAATTTTTAAAACCAGGACATTTTTGTGCAATAGCAATAAAAGCAAGGGCTATAGATTCGGTTGCAGATCCAAATGCAATTTATAGGGAAGCAGAGAGAAAGATAGAGAAGGAATTAGAAATTAAAGACTTTGTAAAGTTAGATCCTTGGGAAAAGGACCATTGCTTTATAGTCTGTAAAAAACGGTAAAAAAGCTGTTTTTTTAAAATAAAGCAATTTAATTTATGCTTAGATTTCATAGAGAGATACTGGAAGAGTTTAAGTCGCTCAATGCCAAGGTTATACTCTACGGCTCAGTTGCAAGAGGTAATTATAGATTTGATTCAGATATAGATATAGCTATAGTTACAGATGACAAAAAGGTTAGAGAACTTGCGGAAAAAATAGCTGATAGAATTTATTTAAAAACTGGAAAATTAGTCTCACTAAAATTTCTAAGCCAAAAAGATTTTGAGAAGGAAACAAGCTTTATTAAAGAAATAAAATCTGGAAAGATAATAAAGTAATTTTTAAAATTTTACTTCTTTAAATGTATAAAATAATTATGGAAGAAAAACTTTGCGAGTTAGAAGAACCATTGCATAAATACAAGCAGGAATTTGTAATGGTTCCTATAAATGAATTAAAAGTTATAGAAATTCAGAGGAAGCCTTCAAGCTATCATATTAGAAGGCTTGCTGAATCCATAAGAAAAATTGGGTTTGTTGTTCCTCTAATAGCTATAAGGCGAGGAGAAAATTTGATTATTGTTGATGGCCAACACAGATATTTAGCTGCTAAAGAGATGGGAATAGAGAAGCTACCTTGCATGATAATCCCTGAAAAATATGCTAACCAGCTTATGGAACTTAATGTTGAGAAAGTTATGTCCTTAAGGGAAAAATGCTATGTTGCTCTTAATGTTTTTAGAATCTTCCTAAAAGAAAAGCCAGATTTAAGCGAGGATGATGTTGAAATTCAGGATGCAATAGAATATCCTTACTTTATAACCTTAGGCTTGGCTTATGAGGAAAATCAGAAGTTTTTCGGAAGTGCTTATGAATCCTTAATGAGAAGGCTCGACTTTTTCCTTTCTAAACCTATAAAGGAAACCTATGAACTTAGAAAAGAAAAAGCAAAATTTTTAATAAAACTGGATAGCATTGCAAGAGAAGCTGTTGAAAAAGTAAAAAGTTTAGGCGTTTCTCATCCTTTTTTGTATAGAGAGATAATATCCTTCTGCAATCCAATAGGAAGAAAAAGAAAAGTAGAAGAAAGTTTAGAGGATGTTTTAACAAAACTCGAAGAAAATTTGAGAGATTTAATCCAAAATCCAGAGAAAATAAGAGCACATACCTTTTCTTCAGAAGAGTTTTAATTTGACATTTATTTAACAATTGTATAATTTTTTGGTCTCCCTTTGATTTTTCCATGGAGGAGATTCAACGATTTATAAATGTTTTGCCTGCTAATTATGTTATGGATATATGGCTAATACAAGGCTATTCTTTACTTAGGATTAAGCTTAAAAATAATGATGAAGAGTATGGTTGACGTTATTTTATCTGAAATGAGGAAAGCTGATAGGTTGTGGATAGGGTCGGATACAGAAGAAGATACTATTAAGGAAGTTGCTAAATGTTTAAAATGATGAGTAAATTTATAGTTGATAATCTAGCTAAAATATTGCCATATGAAAAAAGTGTTTTGGATGTCTTTAGAGAAAGAATTGATAGAGCGATCAAAGGCAATCAGCCAATTTCGTTTAAAATAGCTGTTGGATTTTTCTTTTTTGAAGGATTCCAGAGATTATATCCAGAACTAAAAAAGTTGGACGAAAAAGGGCTTCTTAAAGAATTCAAACTTGTTATGGGCCCAGAAACTAGAAAAACAACCAAAGAGATCTTAGAGGCACTAAAGAATGATGCAATAGTACTTGACGATGAAACTTTTAACTTCATAAAGAAACTTTACGATAAGAAAAAGTTTGATTTTAGGATCTTTTTAGAGAGAAATTTCCACATAAAATTGTATATATTTGAAATAGGTAATGAAATAGAAATCTGGGCTGGCTCAGCGAATTTAACTGAAGCAGGATTAGAAGAAAATATTGAATTAATAGTTCCAACAGCGGCATTGACATTTGAAGATAAAGATTTGTACAGAAAATTTTTCGATGAAATATGGAAAAGGTCAACAGACAAGGTAGAAAATC
>CAZJBU010000023.1:0-8265 GCA_964544525.1 uncultured archaeon | reverse complement strand
ATATAATTTTGATATACTATCCCTGATCAACATATGGAAAATATTATACCAATTCATAAAATAGGAGATTTATCATGGCAGATTTAGGTATTGCTACCAGTAGAAAACAAAAGGTTTTTGCAGTAAAGGAAACAGTTGAAGGAGAACTTAAGTTTCCGTCGGCAGCAGATTTTATTATGCCTGCTGGGCCTGCAACTATTAAACAAACACCAACATTTAAAAATTCAGATGAGATTAAAAATTCTTTAGATGTTGTTGATCAATTTCAAAATGCCCTCCCTGCTGGGGATTGGACTTGTGACATGTATTTAAGACTTCCTGATGATTATTCAGAGAACATCCAGGGAGATATTCTTTTTGAAAACATGCAGGGTTCTAAAATAACTTCTGGGACTGTTACTTTTAGTGTCAATACAGCAATAGGTTCTGCCGATACAGAAATAACGGCAGATCCAACTTCTATAACAGGTGATACCAGACTGCCTGAGACAGGGGTTGTTGAGATTGAATCAGAAAAGATTTACTATAGGGGAATTACAATTACCTTTCCTTTAATTACTTTTCATAATTGTATTAGAGGTTGGGACGGAACAACTGCTGCTGCTCATGATGGTTCAAGTTCTGTTATTACAGGTTGTTCTCTTATTTCTCCTTGGTATAGACAAAAAATTGGAGCATCTACATTTAGTTTTTGGGTAATGACAGATCATTTTACCCAAGGAATGAGTGGTTGTACCGTTAGTAATGGTTCTCTTGGTGTAAACAATGAGGGTGCATCTACTTGGAAAATGTCAGGACAGGGTATGGCTACTGTTTGGGCAGGTACAGATGACGTAAAAACCTCGTCTTCTTCCGGGCAGAAAAATATTTCTGTTACCGATTCTAATAAGTTTTCAGAAGGTGCGTACATAACATGTATTCATGCAGATGGGACTGAAGATAATAATGGTGGAGCAGGTTATGTTATTGAAAGTATAACGTCTGCAACCAATACTCTTACTGTTGATTCTAATCTTGTTGATACTTGGGCAGTAGGGGATGAGGTAAAAGGGTATTTGCCTGAAGGAATAACAGTTCCTAATGCTATTGAGTCCAGATATACCTATATGTGGATTGATGATACTCAGGGCAAGTTTCAATCTTCTGATTTAACATTTGGATGTCCTAAGAATTATATTATTGACGAAGTAGGGACAGTACACCCTGAAGGTTTTGTAGAGGATGTAAGAAATATTACGTCTAATATGAATGTTTATTTCAGAAAAGATGATGCTAAATTTTTTGAACTTGGGGCTATTGGAAACACATTTAAACTTCATATTTTGTTTGGTAATATGGGAGCAAATGTTGATGGTCTTAACCATGATGAAGAAAGAAAACTTGGCATTTCATTTCCAAAAGTAAGATCAAATACTCCAACTGTTAATATTTCAGGGGCAACAGTTTCTCTCTCTATGCCTACTACTTGCCTTGGTGTAAATGGGGAAGATAGTTGTGATATAGTTATGATATAAATAGTTTGTTGCCTTCTGTTAATAAAAATAGAATTTCTCCCGGTTTCTTTTTTTTAGAAGGCAACAATTTTCAAATCCGGGAAATAAAAACTTTTAACCAATCGGGAGAAAACAATGGCACTTAAATTAAGACTTACAAAAGAAAGAATAAAAATTGATTATAGAGAAAACAATGAGGATGACAAATCCCCTATTCTTGCAACATTCTATGTTGAACCTTTAACATCAACAGAATTAAATGATCTTTTTACAAAGTATCAGAAAACAGAATGGCTTGCCCCAAATAAGAAAACAAAAAAAGAACTTCATAAAGAACCTGATTTTAACAGAGTTTTTATAGAACGATTCTGTAAAGAAATTGTTGATTGGGAAGGTGTTGAAGATATTAAAACGGGAAAACCCATTAAATGTACAAGACAAAATATTTTGGCTATTTGGGATTTGAATCCTACTCTTATCAATTGGCTTATGGAACAAGTGGATGAAATAAAAGAAGTTCAGCAGGTACATAAAGAGGAAGAGGAAAAAAACTAAAGGAGTATGCTTTTTGGGTAGCTAAAGAAAATAAAGTTAATTGTAAAATCTGCAAAGAACTTTATAATGGCAGGTGTGCAAGAGAGGAAGAAATTATAATAAATGGGGAAATTGTCACTTGTGATATTCCCCATTTATTGCCTGAGAATGAGAAAATTGTAGAGTATTGGCAAACTCTTAGCACATTTGACAGGCCCCCTGGATTTTCAGGCTTGACTATCATAAATTCAAAAAGCATACGTGATTTCTGTATAGATTATGATTTAGATATGGGTACTTATGAAAAGATTCTTTTTTTTGAGAAGAATTTCTTTATAAGATATTGTGAAATTCAAGAAGAAAAGAGAGAAAAAGAAAACAAAGATTGACAGATAATAGGGGTTTCTCATGGGAATGAAATTAGACCTTTCAAAATTATTAAAAGAAATGCATAAGGCAACTGAAGAAACAATTAAAGCCAAAGCTGAAACTGAAAAATCAACCAAGGCGAATATTGAAGCTGCAAAAGTTTATGAAGAATTAAAAAATAAGATTACTTCCCTTGATTCTGAAACCAAAAATTTACAAAAAGAGAAAGAAAAAGAGGTAAAAACTAATATTGAACTTGTATCTTCTTTAAAAAAAGAAGTTGAGTTAAGGGCTATAACCTCTAAAAGTCTTGCCAATCTTAAACAACAATATGAAGAATTAAACAAATCTTATGATCAAACTGTAAAAGCATTAGAGAAGGAAACTAAGGCAAATCAAGAAAAAGAAAAATCTTTTAATAAGATGGCAAAAGATTATAAGTCTTTGTCTGCATTACAAGGAAAAACTTTAAAGAAAATGGAACATATGAACTCTGGAATGAAAAGACAAAGAGAGGCATATGGGAAATTAACAATTGAGAATAAAAAATTAAGGACAGATTTAAAGAAAGTCTCAAAGCAGTATGAAATAAGTAGTGAAGATATTGAGAAATTAACTGCTAAATTAGTAAAATTAGAAGGCCAATTAAAGAAAAAGAAAGGTTGGAGAAATCAAAGAGAAGGGGTAGTTGCTTTCAATAGACAGTTAAGACAGTTTTTACCTTTCTTAACTACTACATATCTTGCTTGGAAAGGAAAAGAACTCTTTGGAAATATTTTAGATATAGGTGGCAATTTCAGACAGGAAATGGTCAAAGTCCAAGCTATTCTTGGATCAACAACTTCTGAAACAAATACTCTTGAGAAAGAGATAAGAAAACTTGGAAGATCCACAGAGTGGACAACCAATCAGATTGCTGATGCTGCTAAATTTCTTGGTATGTCTGGTTTAACTGTTGAACAAACAACAAAAGCGTTACATTCTGTCTTAAATCTTGCTACTGCTGGTCAAATTGATCTTGCAAAAGCTGCTGATATTTCCACTAATGCTATGATAGCTATGCATTTAGAGGTTAAAGATTTAACCAGAGTAAATGATGCCTTTGTTGCTACAAGTACAATGTCAAATGTTTCTATTGAAGAAATGGCAGATACTTTTAGATATGCTGCCCCTAAAGCTGCTGCTTATGGTTATAGTATTGAAAAACTTACTGCATTAATGGGGGCATTGGGTAACGCGGGAATAAAAGGTTGTTATGATGAAGAAACAGAGGTTTTAACAAAGGATGGTTGGAAAAAATGGAAAGATGTAACAGAAGATGACGAATTGGCAACCAGGAATCCTGATACCAATGAGATTGAATTTCAAAAACCTATTCGGTTAATAAAATATTTTCATAAAGGAGATATGTATGTTGTAAAAAACAAACATTTAGATATAAAAGTAACCCCTGATCATAGAATGTGGGTAAAAGGAAGAGATAAAGAAAAATTTGAAGTAAAAAGAGCGCATGAAATTGAGGGGAAATCTTTTCGTTATCAATCAGGGGATTTAAAATGGGAAGGAAAAAAAGATAAAAAATATATACTTAAAGGGTTTTCTCAAAATAGAGGTTCTTGGGTAAAAGAAGTCCCTGATCTTGAAGTTGATATTGATTTATGGGCTTATTTCTTAGGTTGTTTTTTATCTGAAGGTTCAACTAATTATAATAAAGGAAGTTACAATGTAATTATTTCACAGTTTAAACCAAAGATGAAAGAGAAAATATGGAAAGAATTACAAAAACTTCCTTTTCATATAAGAAAAGATAAAAGTGGATTTGTTATTGCAAATGAACAAGTTTATAAAGAAGTCAAATATTTAGGTAAACAACCTTGTAGATTTATTCCCCAATATGCAAAAGAATGGTCTCCTGATATTTTAGAACATTTACTTGAAGGATTAATGGATGGTGATGGAGATATCAATAATGTTTATTATTCTTCTTCTAAAAAACTAATTGATGATGTTTCTGAAATTGCCCTTAAAGCAGGATATGGGGCAAAAACAATAAAACGTAAAGAGAAAGGCTCTAAATGTATTATCAAAGGAAGGGAAATTGTTTCCAAACATGATTCTTTAGCAGTTAGTGTTAGAAAAAAACATCTTTATCCTTGGTATAATCAAAATGAATATAGAGGAAAACATGGAGAAAAAACAAAAGGAACAAAATTTCCACATTATGAAGGATATGAATATTATGAAGGTTTTGTTTATTGTGCAGAAGTTCCAAATCATTTATTAATTGTTAGAAGAAATGGGCAAATTGTTGTCTCTGGTAATAGTCTCGCTGGCACGCAGTTATCTTTTGCTATTGGCAAAGTTCCTGCCATTTTCAAGGCATTAGGAATGAAAGGAGAAGGAAAAGACCTTTTAGATGCCCTTGATGCAATAAACAAAGCAGGTTGGTCAACCTCAGATGTTCTAAAAAAGATGGCAGAACGTGGGGGAAGAGCAGGTGTTATTCTCAGAGATATTGTTCCTCTTGTTAGACTGTTTCAAAAACAAATAGAAGAATCAACAAATATATCTAATAAAGTTGCAGATCAGATGAGAAATACATACGTTAATGATATAAAAGTCATGAAGTCTGCATTCTCTGAACTTGGTATTTCTATATTTGATACTTGGAATGAATCTCTAAGAGATGCTGCACAAAGTATAACTGCTTTTATTACTGACAATAAAGAAGATATTGTTGAATTTTTTGATCATATAGGAAAAGGAATAAAAAGTTTAACTCATGATTTTGCAGATTTAGCACAGGTTTTAACAATAGGCGGAAAACTTTTGTCCAGTTTTGCAAATGCTATAGAAGATAGTTCTTTTGTTATGTCAATTGGGGCAATAACAATGGCAGTTGGAGCATTTACCTTAAATCCTACTGTTGCTGGTGCAGGTATTGCAATAATGGGAAGTACAATGATTTTTGATTCTGCTGTTGATACCATTAAGAAGAATTTAGATGATGAAACAAAGAGAGTTATTCTTTCTAAAATTTTAGGGGCAGATATTGTTGATCCTAATGTACAAAAAGACATGTCTGATTTTTCTATTGAAAAATGGGATGATTTTATTAATGGTGTTTCTAAAAAAACAGCAGAAGGCATAAATGAAATAAAGCCAAGTCTTTCCATAAAAGAAGCAATGAAAAAAATGAGCTTAAAGCAATGGGAAGAATTTGATAAAGCAATAATAGAAAAAAGTATTCCCAAATATAATATCCCTGAGACATCTATGGCTTATGATTCTTCAGCACAAAAAATATTGAATGAAAAATATCAAAAAGCTATGCAAGAATATAAGAAAATGATCAATTGGATCAACGTTCATATGAAAAAAGGTGATCTTAATGAAGAAAATGCTATAGCTGTTGTACGTGGAAAAAAATCATGGTTAAGAGCTCTTTCTGATTCTGTTAAAGCTAATAATTCTGAAGCAAAAGCAGCAGCAAAAGAAATAGCCACTTTTCAATCTAAGATGTCTAAATATAGTGCCATGATACAAGGAGGAGGAAGAATTGAATCTAAATTATATAATTTCCTTCAACATTTAAATATTAAAAAAAGACCGGATTTTAAAAAGTTTTTAGAAAAAAATGATATTCAAATTCCACCAGAATTAATGAATAAGTTTGGCAAGAATTATGATAAACTTATTGGACTTTTAACTGAAAAAGAGAACACAATAGAAAGGGTTAAAAATGCATATAAAAAATATAAAGAACAAATAAATTTGCTGCAACAACAAATTTATTATAAATCATACAAAAAGGGAGTTTCTTCTATTAATGCCCCTGAAGGTTTCAAAGAAAAAGTTAGTACAGAAGAAGGTAAAAAACAATTAGAATCTGTCTTACCTGTATCTAAATTAAAAGAAGAATTGAAAGCTCTTCAAGAGAGTTATGGAAATCAAAGTGATGTTATTAAAAGAATAGAAGAAATTTCAAATTTAGCAATAAATTATTTTAAAAAATATCTTAAAACAGAACAGAAAAAAAGAGAAGAAGTAAACAAGTTAATAGAAAAAGAAAATCTTGTAAAAGCACAATCTTTTATAGATATGTCTACCTATGGGTATTTAACAGATAAATGGGCAACAAAACAAAATTTAGTCTCCTATCAAAAAATATTTTCTCAGAAAGACAAATTTGCAGATAAAGATAAATCATTTTCATATAAAACTCAACTTCAAATGATTGAAAAATATTCTATTAAAATGAAAGAATACAAATCTCAATTAACTTTTTTTGCAAAACAAGCAGAGAAAGACAAAAAGAAAATATTTGATATCCCTGAAGCTACAATTGCCTTAAAAAACTATGAAACTTATTTTAATCAACTTCTTCGTCTTTATGGAGCTTCGGATGAAGAAATAGAAAGAGCAAATAAGAGATTCAAAGACTCTTGGGGGAAAGAACAAAAAGAGGAAGTTGTAACAGTAAAAGACAGTTTAGATAAACAATTAGAAATTCTAAATTATTATTATGATAAATCAGGAATTTTAACAAAAGAAAATTACGAACTTCAAAAGAAAATGATAGACAATGAGTACAAAGATAATGTAAAAAAATATGACAAACTTTATGCTCTTCATAAAAGAGAAATAGATATGAAAAAACTTGAAAGAAGAAACAGAGATAGTCTTTCTTTAACAAAAGATATCCTTATGGGAATAGGTGATGCAGGAGATGATCTTTCTAAACAATATCAAACAACAGGGGAAATAATAGAAAATTCTTTAGTTGGGGCATTTAATGGAGCTTCTGATGCTTTATATGATTTAATAGCAGGAACAAAATCAGCAGGAGAGGCATTTAAACGAATGGCGTTTAATATTGTTTCTGATTTAACAAAAATGATTATTAAACAAGAAATTTATAATGCCTTATTGGATAAAAGAGGATCTTCAAAAAAAGGATTTTTATCCTTGGTGGGAAATGCTTTTATGGGTTTATTTTCTAATGCAAGTTCTTCTCAAATGATTCCTGTTAATTCCGGATATACACCAAGTTTTGCAAGTGGGGGTGTTGTTTCAGGAATTAGTGATTATTCAAATTCTATTGTTTCCACCCCAACTTTTGTTCCTACTGCGAGTCCATATAAAGAATTTGCCTCTGGTGGTGCATTATTTGGGGAAAAGGGTGCAGAAGCCATTCTTCCTTTGCAACGTGATTCTTCAGGAAAATTAGGAGTAAAAGGAACAGCACCTAATGTTCAAGTAAAAATTATCAATAATACAAGTGAAAAAACAGAATCCACAATTAATAAACCCAAATGGGATGGTGAGAAATGGGTAATAGGCGTTGTTCTTGATGCAATGAAAAGAAATAAAGGCGGATTTCGCACAAATTTTAAATCAGTAATGAAATAAGGATTAATATGGCTACTTTTCCAAATATTAAATATTTAACCAGTTTTCAAGAAAAAAACATTAAAATTCTTAATAAAAAGGAATCTTCTGCTGGTTATCCTATGGTTAGACCTTCTTCAACTATTAATAAAAAATCTTTTTATTTGTCTTTTCAAAATGTAACTTCTGATGATAAAGATATTCTTGATAGTTTTTTCAATAGTCACCAAGGTGAACAATTTCAAATAGAGAATTTTGATCCTTTACGAAATAATGTTTTTATGGTAATATTTTTCCAAGATAGTTTAGATTGGCAATATACACAAGGAAGAACTAATCCTTGGAATGTAAACATAATGTTAAGAGAAGTTTAATATGCCTTTAGATATTTCATCAAATGCAATAATTGAAAAAAACAAACTCACATCAATGAATGTAGAATTGTTGTTGCTTGAAGTAAAATATAAATCAGAACCAT
>CAZJBU010000022.1:0-8322 GCA_964544525.1 uncultured archaeon | reverse complement strand
GTCAAGATACTTTATATCTATATCATATCCATAGCAGCCCGAGGAATAAAAAAAGTTTTTTATTTCTTCTTCTATAGCGTTCTCTAATTCATCGCAATTCATAAAATTGTTCCTATATGAAAGGATATAATCTTTAAGTTTTGATTTCAGATAAGATATGCAAGAAGATAGTATGTTTCTTATATGGATTTTTTTGAGTATATATTCTGTTCCATTGCTTTCCGAAATGAGATATAATAAACCATTTATCTTAGGCACTTCTTTCGCGCAAAGGCTAAATTCGTCACTACCAGATACATCATACATTAATCCATTAAAAATAATTTTTTTGGCATTTCTTACATCGATTTTATAATCATCAACACCACAATTTACATATAGCGATGTTTCCTCGACCTTTCCAAAATTTTTAAGGCAAGCATATTTACCATTTATATCTTGCTGACATATATAAAGATATCCTTCTTTACCATAAGTTTTTACAGGCAATTTAGATTCTTTTGGGGAACAAGGAAGATTTTCTAAGTACTTGTTGCATTCTGTACAAAAACCAAATGCATCGCAAGAGTTAGGGCATTGACTTCCAAAGTAACATTTATTATTTGGATTATTGTCAGAGCATTTAATATTTAATCTAAACCTAAAACTAATTTTTCCAAAAGAGTTAGACAACTTTACAGAAACTAAAGGAGATTGCAATTTACAATCACAATTGCCTTCTGAATCTTTGACAAGATTTTCTATATCAAAATCTTTTTCAAATTTAGTACAATTACTTAAACTATTTGAAATTGTAAGTAAGTGGTTATACATTTCTGCTTTTAATTCTGTCTCTGGTAGTTTTTTGAATGAAAAAGAATTATTGCTCTTATTAGCTAACTCTTTCATACAATAAAAAGCTTCTTCTAAGTCAAGATAAGGAATTACCTTAGATACATTTTGATTAAATTCGATGTAGTTGGTTAGATTTGAATACAAAGATGCTTTTTTTTCAACTCTCATGCTATATGTAAATGAAATATTTAGTTTCTTATCTTCGTATTTAAGGGAGACCTTCCTTATCTTAACTTTCTCTGGAATATTTACGAGATTTAGCACAGGTATTTGCTCCAAATACTCTTCGATACCATCTTCAATAATTTTATTTTTATCTTTTTCAAAATATGATAAAAAAGAAGAGAAATTCCAAGAATGATTCCAAGGTATTTCTCTTTTTTCCATAGCATAGTCAATTATCTCTTTCATATGCAAATCTAAGGTTCTGTTTATACTAGAAACTAATGCATAATATGTATTTGTTAGAGTGATTAGCTCTGATTCTGAGGATTTTTCATAAACAAAATATCTAATATTTTTTGTTAAGGTCATAGTTGCTATAATACCAAATCCTAAGAAAATTACAGCAAGTACAAGCACAGGCCCCAAACTTAAACCCTTCTTAGCGATTGTTCTGGCCATAACCTTTTAAGCCTTTTAAGGAGATATACATTTGTTGCCATCCCATTTACAAGTCTGATTAGGCTTAGGAGCTACCAAACAAATATCTTTTATGCAAGCGTTTTTATCATTACCATAATCTTCACACGATTTTATTTTTTTATGGGAGATAAATGTCTCAAAAAATAAAGTTGCGTTTTCTTCGCAGTAGGCAGGGTTATAGCCTTTACATTTTAAGTCTCTTCTGTCTAAAATGCAAGGCCCTACTTTGCAAGGATCTTTTTCACATATGCACTCAGAGGATATTCCTTGATAGTCTTCGCATTTATGCACTTTCATGCAGCATAAAGCTATAGTAAGTTTTTTTCCTTCCTTGCTAAAAAAAGGATATTCAAATATTTCACAAAAATAAGGTGCATAATTAGGAAAGACCTTACTTTTACATACTGTTTCCCAATCCATACCAAAGACCAAATAAAGACCTTCTCTATCTTTAACTATGGAAGCATTTTTACTATTAAGTTCTTCTAAGTTTTTGAGATTATTTATTGCAGCATAGAGAAGAGGATGCCTTTCAAGAGTCAAAGGATAGCAATATTTAGAACTTTCTTCAGAGATCATTTTAAGCTCTTCAAATAAAGATATAGGGTATGTTATATACATACCTACAGCAAAAGGGAAATATTGTTGCCATTTATATTCTGTAAAACTTTCTACTTGAATCGGAGCACCTAATCCTAAAAAATGCCTAATGTATAGAGCAAAAATAACGCCAACTATCATTATAAAGGAAAATACCAGCGCCAAGCTTATTATAGTATCTTCAAGTTGCCCCTTTTTCATAAATAAAATTAACTTTTTCTAATAATAGATAAAGGCAAAATATATGAGAAGTTAAATTTTCTTTCCTTGAAGAAAACCTGAAGGAAAAAGGAGTTCAATCCATTCTTTGTTTTTCCTCCTCTGCAAAGATTTTCTTCTATTGTGCCATAATTATTTGTCTCATTGAGCAAAATTATTTTTTTGTGATCGGAGTTTACCCAAACTTTTAAGGTTAGAGATTGATTTCTAAACTTAGGTATGGAAAAGTACCAGATTCCTTTGCCATTAGGCTCCTTTGAGCAATTTATAGTAACTCTGTTTACTCTGTATTCAATGTTTGGTAGACATTCACAAAATTCTTCTGTATTATCTTCCTTTGAAGCGTAAGGCCAAGTAAGATTATAAACCTTCTGATAAGTGAATAGATTACTCTCAGCACTATATTCTGGTGCATAATCAGGGGAGCAAGGTACATTTCTTAAAAGACCACTATCCCAGAATTCACAACTTTTAAATTTATCCTTAGCTACACATTCTCCAGAGACGCATATCTTATCTGGGCCGCATTCTAAAGAAGAGGAACAACCTTCATATTTACAAATAGAGCCAGCATTCCAATCATATTCCTTCTCAGGAATTTCAGATATATCTCTATTTTTGAGTTTATCCTCAAGTACTGCGAAGTATATAGCATCTACAAAACCTTCTTTTATCTCTCTCGCTTTAAAGTAGTATTTAGCACCTTGCTTACAATATTCTTTATAATCTTTGCAAGGGGACTCCCCTATGTAGTAAGAATAGCAGGATTCTAATATGGATATACTTGGGTTTGAAAGATCACAGCTACCATCTAATAGGCAAGTGCTCTCTACACAATATTCACAATTAGAATCAGAGTAGCATTTATTTTTAATTTCATTAAGGCAATTGTTCATCCAATTATTTTCGTAAGTGCTGCAATTCTCAAATGCATAGTAAAGATCTAATGTTTTGTTACCAAATTCGCAACCTCTTTTGCAATGTTCTTCTTGCTCATTTTCTCCATACAGATTCCTACAAAGTTTATAACAAACCGCTGTATCATTGTCTCCTTCCTCTCTTAAAACATAGAATTTTAAGAAGAAATAAAGATCTTCTTTATTTTCTGCGATAAACCCTTGTAAAAGAGAGAGAGCAACTATTTTCGAGTCACAAATCCTTTCTGACATCCTTATTGATGAATTTTTATAGTAATAGGAAGGAAATCTTGTTTTTATTACACATTCACTATATCCAGACTTTGATGGAAATACAGATAGTACGCCAGTATTTTTATCATAATCCCAGAAAAATCCACAACCTAATCTTCCTATATCATAATCTATATTTATAGGTCCAATATGTATATGTATAGGTAATCCGAAAAAACTGGCATCTATGCAACCTTCTGGATATTTGCCTAATTCCTCAAACCATATAGAATTATTATTGACTATTGTCTGGAAAAAACCATTTCTTAATTTTGTTGCAATATTCTCAAAATAGAATACTCTTATTTTCCCTATTTCAGGTATTTGGGAGCTGGATGTAGCGATAAAAGCAGGTAATTCGCAAGAAAGATTATTTTCAAAGATAACTTTGGAATAGCTACTTGTTTGATAAAATAGGCTCAATAATTTTGCTATTTGATAGGTAGGAAAGAAAATTCTTTGCAATTCATCCAAATATTCAAAATACAAATTTATAGCATATTCTTTTGCGCAGGTTTCAAAGCCTACTTTACTCTCCATAGGAAAATACCAAGAAAAGTTTTTGTTATTATAGCTTAGATATATAGCAAAGTCATATTTTGGGTTAAAAAAGTACTTAACTGCTTTGTCAAACAATCTATTTTCTAAATAACTTTCGTTAAGCAAGTTTAATTTTCTTTCAGATAATATTGCTGGATATTCTGTAGCATTTTTCCAAGTACTGAATAAGTAAGCAATATCACATGCTACAGATTTCTCAATTTGTGTTTTGTTATAGGATGCAATAGTGATAAATGCTCCAGCCTTAAATAAAATTGCAATCATAATGGTTGCTATAGTTATAACCACCAAAGTACTTACGAATTTTGCAGGTACAATAATCTGACCTTTTTTCTTCATGATAATATTATTATATTTCTCTCCTTTTTTAAACATAGATAGTTTATATCTTCTTTTAGAATACAAGGAATCTCAAAATTTTGAGTAGAGATAGATACTAACTCATGACTCTCATTATAAAAAAATATTTCTAATTTTCCACCAAAAGAACTGGTAAATATAGGAATATCTTTTCTTTTATCTTCTTTTGCGAAACCGTATATAGTCAAAGAGCCAGGAGATATCGATATTTTGGAGCAATATTTCAAAGGAATACAAAAAGAAGCATTGCCTTCTATGCTTTCCAAAATAGAAAAGCTATTTTTTATTTCTGACGCTATAATCTCCATACCTATTTTAGATCTTTGGTATTGCATAGAATAATTCATAATCGAATAAAGTATAAGTATTGTTAGAATTAATCCTGCTGCAATAATGGATATATACATTATAAGCGAACTGGAACCTTTCATAATAATAATAAATTTTAATATTATGGAGCTGCCATTATTCTTTGAAGTAGGTTTAATGATAGGAACAGTATTTATATTGAGTTTTATAACAAAGATATTAAGGCAACCTACAATAATAGCATATATTTTATCTGGACTTGTACTTGGAAGTTATGGATTAAATCTTATTCATAGCAAAGAAATTATTCTTTCTCTTTCAGAGTTAGGCATAGCTTTCCTTTTATTTATTGTTGGAATGGAGTTAAATGTTAGAAAACTAAAAAATCTTGGTAGGCATATAATCTTTGTTACTTTAGTTCAGATGTCATTTATCTTTTCAATATCTTTTTTCCTTTGCCAGACAATATTCAATAAAGGTTTTTTGGAATCTTTCTTGGTCTCTACTGCCATGTCTTTCAGTAGCACTATGTTAGTAATAAAATTACTCTCCGACAGGAAAGAGTTATTTTCTTTGTATGGAAGATATGTATTAGGTATTTTGCTGGTACAAGATATAATTGCGGTATTTCTTTTAGCATTCATTTCAGGCTTTTCTATATACACAGGAATAAATTTAGCAATTTCTTTTCTCTTTGGTATTGGACTGTTCTTTTTTGCCATATTATGTAACAAAATTTTTTTCCCAAGACTCTTAAGATATATTTCAGATTCTCCAGAACTTTCATTTACCTTTGCATTATCTGTCTGTTTTTTATTCTGTTTAATTTCGTATCTCTTGGGCTATTCTGTTGTTATAGGAGGCTTTTTAGCAGGGCTATCCTTGGCGATCTATCCATATAACATAGAAATAGCAAGCAGAATAACCTCTCTTAGAGATTTCTTTCTTATATTCTTTTTTGTTTTTATAGGCTTAGAGATTGGCCTTCCAAATGCAAGCATACTACCAGAAATAGCTATTCTTTTCCTTGTGGCAACAGTTATAAAAGCTTTTTCTATATACATACCTTCTTCCTATCTTGGCTATGGATCTAGACTATCTTTTTCATCTTCTTTATCTTTATCACAAATTTCAGAATTTTCTCTTATAATATCAAGCTTTGCCTATGCTAAAGGAATAATATCTTTTAATACTTTTTCTGAAATTGGTTTGATTGCTATACTTTCTTTTATACTTACGCCTTATCTTATTGAATACAAGGAATCTTTGTATAGAATAGTAAAGCCTTTCCTCGATATTATAGATAAGGTGGAGCATAGAAGAAGATTAGAACTTTTGCCTCCTGAGAAAGAGTTTAAAAACCATGTTGTTGTATGTGGTGCTCATACTATGGGCATGCATATCATAGATTTACTTACCAATATGAAAAAGAAATTTATTGTAGTTGATCATAACCCAGATACAATTCATAAGTTGATAAATAGAGGAATCTTCTGCGTTTTTGGTGATATTATGCATGAGGAGGTTTTAGATAAACTCAATTTAGATAAGGCTTCTTTTGTGATATCTACTGTACCTAATGAAAAGGCAAATTATATTTTAATAAAAAGATGTAAAAAAGAAAACAAGCATTTGCCTGTATTTCTAACAGCAGAAGATATAAGAGACGCTATAAAATTATACAAACTTGGTGCTGATTATGTTATCATACCAAAGGTGGATAGCATCTCCAAGATAGAGAAATTGGTTCTACAGTCAATAAAAAGAAAAAGAGGTTTACCAAAAAAGATGAGAGAAAATATTATCAAAGAACTAGAGTATAAATATAAGTTGCTACACCACTTCTAAGATTCAATTAGAATTCCTTTTGTACATATATATGGATTTCTCCGAATATGTCTTCTTGCTCTATTCTTACAATTCCAGCATTAGCTATATGAAGCAAAGCTATGAATAAGATTATAATCTCTTCTAATGTTTTCTTAGCACATATTTCCGAGAATTTGATTATATTCTCTTTTATCTTTTTTAATTCATCCATTATTAACTTCTCATAATCAATAGCTTCTTCTATTCTAAAGTATTCCAATTTCTCATCAAAAACCCTTTTTTTGACTTCTTTCATCTCTTTTTCCTCTATAATCTTTTTGAGGGTACTTACTAGTTCTTCAAATGATACATTTCTTACCGGAGGTTTGGTTAGAGGAGGTGTAATGATAGGGATATCACTAAAGTCAACTACCTCTTCCTTTTTCTCTATTTCTTCTTTTTCTTCCTCATTTATGAACAAACTTTCGCATTTTAATCTAAGGAGGATTGCAGCCACCAATATAAACCTTGCAGGAATAGAAAAATTCAATTCTTTCATTTTCCTTATATATTCTAGGAAGGCATTGGAAAGTTTTTCGAGATCTATGTTCTTTGGATCCAAACCTTCTTGAATGATGATCTCTTTTAGTGCATCTTCCCAATCTAGACTATTTTCTATAATCTTTATGGTTATCATAATTTTTGGTTTATTTTTAACCCTATTATTTTAGATACACCTTCTTCCATAACACAACCATAAATGATATCCGCGTATTTTATAGTAGTTTCGTTGTGAGTTATTAATATAAACTGAGAATTTTTTGAAAATTCTTTTATTGTTTCCGCAATCTTTTTTGAGTTTATTTTATCTAAAGCAGCATCTATTTCGTCCATTATGTAAATAGGGCAAGGCTTAAATAACTGTATAGCAAATAACAAAGATAAAGCAACCAACACTTTTTCTCCTCCAGATAAGTAATCTATACTTAACATTTTTTTCCCTTTTGGCTTTGCTTTTATAATAAGCCCAGAGTATATATTGTCTTCTTCCTCTAATTCTAACTTTGCTTCTCCTTCACAGAACTTGTAGTATAACTCTTTAAACTTTTCATTCACAGCGTTAAATACTTTGAAAAAGGCTTCCTTCCTCTTTCTTTCAACTTCCTCAATAACTTTCAAAATGGAATACTTTTCCTGCAAAATCTTCTCAACCTTTTCCTTGAGGGACTCATATTCTTTTTTCATCTTTTCATATTCGGAAATAGCTTTCATATTTAGAGGTCCTAACTTCTTTATCTCCATTTGATATTCTTTGATTTCTCTTTGCATCTCTGGAATAGACTTATCTATAACTTCATCAAATTTCTCAATCTCTTCATATTCTTTCTCTAGGTTTTCAACTTCTACTTCTATTTTTGCTAATTTTATTTTAATATTATTTTCTTCTTGTTGCCATTTAAGTTTTCTTTCGAGGAGAATTCTCCTTTTTTCTCTTAATTTGTTAATTTCTTTCTCTATTTTTTCCCTTTCCTCCTCAAATATATCGTATTTTCCTTTCTCTTTCTCCTCTTCTTCCAAAATTTCTTCATAAACTTTTTGAAGTTCCTCTATTTCTTTTTTCAGTCTTTCATTTTCTTTTTCAAACTTCTCAATCTCTTTTTCATATTCTACAATTAAGTTTATAGTTGGTTTTTTATAATACCCTCCAAATAATACACCTGATCTTTCAAACAGTGAACCATCTACACTTACAACCCTAGAAAATTCTCTATACTTTTTAGCATTTTTAATATCT
>CAZJBU010000021.1:0-8478 GCA_964544525.1 uncultured archaeon | reverse complement strand
AGCCAAGAAATTCCATAAATTTATATTTAAGTAATTAAATATTTATGGTTTTTGCTTCGACTAAGCTAGTTATTTGGAAAGATTTATTTGTATGGGGAGGTAGTCAGGAAAAAGCAATAGCAGGTAGGGTATTCAAGTACAAAGGAAAGCATCCTGAAAGATTAATAACTTTTATCCCAAAATTATTACATACTATTTTTAATCCAGGGCCTTATAATCTAAAAGAAGTTTCATTTTCAAAGGAAGTTAAAAAGAATAGAGAAAGTTTTAGTTTTAAGTGGGAATTGAACAAAGAACTTGATAAGTGGAGCTATTATAGAATAGATGTAAAACTTAAAGGATGGGTGGAAAAGGGCGAGGGAGAGGCTGAAGTGGAATTAGCAGAGGCTGTATTAGTTACAGAATATCCACAAGATACTTACTGGCAAAAAACAATATTCTATGAGATATTAAGAATGATATGGCACAGGATATTTTACGAAAAGAAAGTAGAAGAATATCTAAAGAAAGGCAGATTTCTATGTAATTGCTTCATTGAAAGATTGCAGCAATATTTTGAAAAATTGAGTAAGAGCTAGTATGCCTGAACTAAAATATGTAGATCAGGTGCTCGAGCCAAAATCATATTTTGCTATATCTGCAAAGGTTAAAGAGCCTTTTAAGGCTGTGAAAAAAATAAAGGATATTTTGAAAGAGAATATGGAAATTGGAAGTACCGGAATCTTTGAGGATAAATTGAAATGGGACGATACCGGAGATAACAAAAGTTTTTATTATATTGTAAGAGGAGAGAGAAAGTTTGATGATTGGACAAAGCTAGAGATTACTCTGATATTTTGGGGAGAGCAAAATAAGAAAACTGGAGAGGGAAAAATAGATATTATAATCTCGCCAAAATTAATCACAAAGTTTAAGGTAACTCCATTCACCAAACCATTCTGGAGAAGTTATTATAAATTGTTCTATGTGAGGAAAAGGAAAGAAGATAAACTTTTGTCATTAAGGATTACAAAAAAGATTAAGGCTGACTTAGAAAAAGTGCTAGGGATTGCGGAGGAAAGAGAAGCTCTGTAATTAGCTAAATCTCTATCTCAATGAAATCTATGTTTTTATTTTCTATAACTTCTTTTATTTGAATTTGACTCTTCGATAGCTTTGAATTTCCATGCTTTATTTCAACAAAAACGATTTCTTTTAATTTTCCTTCGCTAAGGCCATTGAAAACAATGTAATCTATAGGAGACCCTAAAAACCTCGCATCTTTTGGATTTAGCCTATACTTGCTAAAGGTCATAACTGGAGCAAATTGCTCTCCTATTTTCCCTAAGACAACATCTGCACTTCTCTTTATAGCATCTTTTCTTATCTCTTTTTCTTTCTCATTTAACCAATTCTCAAATTTTACTTTGTATTCTTTGTCTATAAGGCTATATAGTTGCATTTTTATTTCTTGTAATTCTTTCTCTTTCCACCTGTTTAACTCTATGTGCAAGATTTCTTCAAAATGGAATTTCATATTTAGATACTTGTAAAGTAAATATACCAATGCGAAGGCCAACAGCACTAAAAGGATAAATATCATAATTAAAATTCAAATAAACCTTTTTGAGGAGATTTTTTCTCTGAAAAATCTCCATTCTCCAAAATTATCTTTCCATATACTCCATCATAACCAGGCTGAATGCGAATGTTTCCTTCTCTATTTTTGATAATTAATTCTGATAACTTTGTATCTACTATTTTTTCCAACTCTTTTTTTTCTACCTCAAGAAGCACAGAGAACTCAGACCCAAAATGTTTTATTAACTTTTGGTGTATCTGAAGAACCTTTTTAGAGGTTGGCGTTGACTTATAATACACAGAGATTAACTCCTGAAGGGGCAAAATCCTTTTAAAAGGGATTGCATCTTTAGGCTTGTAACCTAAAGGTCTATCAGCAAGATCTAAAACTCTATGCAGTACCCCTAAGGTCAAAGGTTTTCCACAAACAGGGCAGATATTGTTAAATTTTTTTGCTTCCTCTGGGGAAAGGCAAACACCACACTTTCTATGTCCATCAAAATGATACTTACCATAAGAAGGATCTACCTCAATAGTAAGTAAAAATCTTTTTGAATTTTTTTCTCTAATTGCTCTCAAAACTTCATCATAAGTTAACTCTTTTAATTCAAAAACATTAGCCTCTCTGCCCAATCTGAAAGGGGAAGGAGAATGTGAATCTGAATTTGAAACCAAGTTATACTTATCCAACTTTGAAATTGCCCAATTCATTTCCGGATCACTGGATAAGCCTGTCTCTAAAGCGTGAATAAGGTTGGTTTTATCCTGATAACATTCCTTTAAATCATCAAAACCGCTTTTGCTTCCAAAAACTCCGTACCATGGTGTCCAAACATGGCATGGGATTACTTCTATATCTTTATCTATACTTGACAAAATGTCTAAAAGTTCCACACAAGTTAAATTTAAGGTAGGTCTCCCGTCATTATTTAAATCTCCAAATTTCTTTAGTGATTCTCTTATTTGCTCTACAATATCAAAATTCTTTGCTAGGATAAGATTATGTATTTTCCTCACCTTTCCCTCATGCTCAAATACATTATTCACCTCGCAAGTAAGTATGAAGTTAAAGCCAGAATTTGTTTTTAAGATGCCCGTTTCATCTTCAATTAAGTTTGACTTTAATTCTTTTAGCCAATTAGGATGTAAAAAATCGCCCGTGCCAAGGAGGTTAAGACCTTTTTCTCTTGCACCTCTTTCTAAATTTTCTATATCCATATGGCTAGAGGTTGCACCAGAATACTTTGAATGTATATGCAAATCTGCAAAAACCTTCATAAATATTTTTGAGATAAAAAATATATGCATGTTGAAAGCGAGAGAAAAATCTACAAGCTTTGTCATACCAGAGAAGGTAAATTGTATGTGTTTTTTGGAGTAAGGTCCTTTATTCTTTCTCTTGTTGGTATATTTATACCCATTTTTATACTTAAACAAGGATTCTCATTGATTGATCTTGTATGTTTCTATATATTTTATTATACCTTTAACATTGTATCAACTAATATAGCTCTGAAAGCATTCGAAAAATTAGGATATCCAAAAATGTTTATCATAAGCTCTCTTTTCTATTTCCTTTTTTTCTCATTATTTCCTAATGTACATTCCTTATTGGAGTTAATGGCTATTGGTATATTATGTTCATTCGCTGTGACTTTTTTCTGGGCTCCATTCAATATATTATTCTCAAGAGCAAAAGAAGATAAGTTGCAAGTTGCTTGTAAGCAGAATGTGACTGGGCTAATAGCTACTGCATTAGCACCTTTAATTGGTGGTGTTCTTGCCACAATACTGCCTAACTACATTCTCTTTTATTTCTCTGCAGTTGCTCTTATTTTAGCTCCAATAGTGCTTTTCAAGCATGAAAGGATAGAACATAAAAAGGATAGAGGAAAGGTAAAGGTCACTTTAGAAAAAGTAAAAAGATATAAGGTATTTATATGTGAAGGGTTTCTCAATGCTTCTACATTCATAGCATGGTCCCTATTCATCTATTTTTTGTTCTCTTCTATTTCAATAGTTGGATTGATAAAAACACTAATAAATTTAGTTGTAGTGATTCTATCTATAAAAATTGTGCATTTTGTAAAAGGGAATAAAGAATATCTCCTAGATCTTTCAAATAAGATATATTCTTCCGTCCTATTTTTAAGACCATTAGCACTTACATATGTACTCGCCTTTGTTATATCCATACTGATAGGATTCGGAACATCTATTTTCAACATAGCATATAATGCCTTCTTTTATGAGAAATTGGGTAAAAAACCTAAAGAGATTTTACTTATTAGGGAAATCCTTCTAGGATTAGGCAGAATTCTTGCATTGGTAACTCTTGGTGTATTAGTATATTTTAAGATAAATGTTATTCTTGCTTTGGCTATCATTTTAATACTTGGTGGCATTTCCGCTCATTACCTCAAGAAAATACAGTATATATGATAAGAAATATTATTGAAATATTGCTTAAGCATTTTGGTAAGCAAGGATGGTGGCCAACTATTTCAGAAAATAAAGAGGATGAAATAGCGATTGGCGCAATTTTAACCCAGCAAACATCTTGGAAGAATGTAGAGAAATGTATAGAAAATCTTTCAAAAGCAAATGTATTGGATTTGAAAAGGATAGCAGAAATGGATTTAAAAGAGTTAGAAGAAAAGATTAGGCCTTCTGGATTTTACAAATTGAAAGCTAAAAGACTAAAAGAGTTTGCAGAGTATATTGTTAAAAACTACGGGAGCTTGAGATTGTTCTTTAGAAAACCTTTAAGGGAATGTAGAGAAGAACTACTATCAATTAAAGGGATAGGAAAAGAAACTGCAGATAGTATTTTACTTTATGCTGGAAACAAACTTGTCTTCGTTGTCGATGCCTATACCTTTAGAATCCTAACAAGACTAGGAATATGGAAAGAAAAGTTTAGCTATGAGAAAATTAGAGAGTTCGTAGAGGCAAAACTGCCTAAGGATTTGGAAATATATAAGGAAACTCATGCTTTGTTCGTTGAATTAGGTAAGAATTTTTGTAAGAAAAGACCTGCATGCGAAAGTTGTCCTCTAAATAGAATTTGTAAAAAATCATTTTAATTATTATATGCCCAGCGGATTACTTTTAGTTGATAAACCATCTAATATAACTTCTGGCGAATTGGTAAGGAGAATAGAAAAGATTTTCGGTGAGAAAGCAGGCCATACTGGAATTTTAGATCCCAAAGTTTCTGGTTTGATGTTGATTTTAGTAGGAAAAGCTAGGAAGTTGGCAAAATTCTTTTTTGGTATGGATAAAGAGTATGAAGGTATTATGCATGTACATAAAGAATTTGACGAAAAAGAATTAAGAAAAGTTATTAAGGAATTTGAAGGAGAGATTATTCAATTACCTCCAAAGAGATCAAAAGTTGCGAGAGTACCAAGGAAAAGGAAGATCTACTACTTCAGAATTTTAAAAATAGAAGGGAAAGATGTGTATTTTAGAGTAAAGTGTGAAGCAGGCACTTATATAAGAAAGCTTTGTCATGATATTGGAGAAAGGCTTAAAAAAGGTGCGCATATGAAATGGTTAAGAAGGTTAAAAGTTGGTGACTTTAGTATAGAAAATGCTGTGAAACTAGAAAAACTTGAGGATTCTAAAGATCCTGGAAAATATTTAGTTCCTATAGAGAAGATACCAGAAATATTGAATTTTTCAATAGCTATGATAGAGAAGGAAAAAATTTTCAGAAGGGCGAGGAATGGCGCTCCATTGAAAAAGGAGGAAATATTGATTAAGAAAAAAAAGAAGGATAAACCAATTGCAATATACTATAAAAAGAGGCTTGTTGGAATTGCAAATGAAAGGAAGGGAATGCTATTCTGGGATTGCGTTTTAGCAGATTAAAAGATTTAGTAGTTCAGTTTATTATGAATTGGATGGATTTCTTTAGATTGTTCAAGATGATATATGAAGCTGAGAATATTCTTTATCTAGGCGATCCTGAAATAGTGAAAGAGTTAGCAGCTCTCAAGAAAAATATGGTCCTAATAACTCCTGAAGAGTTAGAGATCAAAACAAGAAGAATAAAGTATATAAAAGAAAACCCTATAAACATAACTATTGACAAAAACAAAAAATTTGACCTGGTGATAAATAACCTTCCTTTGGACATCATAGGCAGTTTTTCAATATTGAAGAATTTTTGCGATAATATGGGAAAGAAAACAAAGCTTCTTATGCACTTAAAAGTCCAAAATAAATTAACCAACTATGCAAAAACATTAAGTAAAGAATTTTTGGCAGAGATGCGAATAAAGGAAATAGGATATCTAAAGATAGATGATAAACTTTATTTAATAGGAGAAAAAGTTTAATTATGGGTTATATTATTGGAATTTCTTCAGGAATGAGTGATATAGGATTAAGAAGAGGTGGTGGAGAGGCTTCACCATCAAGAATAACTTTATCTGGTAAATCCTTCTATGGTGCTTTTACCGGTGTACAATTCGTTCAGATTGATGTTGAGAGTTTAGTTGAATTTTCAGAACCTAACCTAAAAGAAAAGTTAGAGAGGATTAGAAAAGAACAAGGTTTGGAATTTGGGATCCATGGAGAATGCGCAGCTATGGGTGCAGGAACTATCCTCCTAGATTCTGCTTTTGAAACAGAATACATAAGTTCTCATAGGAGATTATTGCTATCTCTTAAAAATGCTAAGAATATAGGAGCTAAATATTTCTTGATTCATGCCTCTGAGTACACAAGAGAAACTCCTCCCATATCAAAAGCTAAGCATGATTTGAGACCTACATCTATAGTTGACTTCTGGGGAAGGAGAATGCATATATTTCTAGAAGAGTTAGAAAAGAATGAGCCGGAAGTATATAAAAATATTGTTGACTGGATCATAGAACAAAACGAATTCTATGAGATAGTTCTTAGACATTTAGGAGCTTCAAGTTTTCAAGAATTTGAAAAATGGTTTGTAAGTAGACATAAATCTGATATAATGAATAGAATAGCTATAGACGAATTTAAAAAACCTCTCGTTTCTCTATCAGAGGAAGAATACAAAAATGTAGAAAGAAAGGCAGAAGAGATATTGAAAAAAATGGCAAGAGAAGAAGCTTATTCTGCGTTAAAAAATTTCTCAAAGGCAGATGATTTGGCATATGGTAGTGAAGTCTTGGCTTATATGATAATAGCTAAGTATATGTCAATAAAAAGAGATCCTATATGGAAAGAAATTGTTGGAGATAAAGATTTTGATAGAAGTTTAAAGTTAAGGTATGGAGAATGGGTGCCTGCTGTTGCTTGCAAATATATTTGGGGACATTTCAATTTGGATAAAGCTCCTTCTCTACCAGAATGGGCAGAAGCTATGAAGCAGGATAAGGAAGTAGATTTTAAGTATAACCCAAATGATTTTCTAAGTAAAGATTTAGAATTGGTATTGGAAACTGGTATGGTGCCTACAGGTGCTGAAGAAGAAGCTAGATTAGCAAAGCCTTCCCATATGATTGCACTATGCAAAAATATAAGTTCGAAACATGTTAAAGTAGCAATTGATTTTGAACATTGCCTAGGGGCGGGAATAAATATTAACGAAGAGCTAGAAAGGATTAAAAATAGTGATGCAAAGTGGGTAAAAGTTTTGCATGTTGGATTTCCTACTCCTTTGCAACCAGCACATGTCCCAATTCCTTTAGGCTCAGAAGAGCAAGAGCTATTATATAGATGGATGTTTGAACTTAGGAAAAAAGGTTGGGATGAAAGCGAGGATAGATATATTATATTTGAAAGAGGTGGAGGTGCTGACCCAGTGCAGGATAGCATAATAGTGCTGCGTAAAATTGTAGAATATCTAAGAAAGGATAAACCAATAGATGAATTTAATTTAGACGAAATTATGGATTTCTTTGGGGTTGATAAAGAAGAAATAAGAAGAGAAGAAAGTGCTATAAGAATGCATGCCTTAGATCCTATAAAAGATTTAATAGCAGTGCCTGAAGAAAGACATACTTTTTTGGGGAGGACGGCTGTTGAGAAAGGCAAGACTGAATCTTGGAGAAAAGAAGAATTTAGATGAAATAGTCTATAACTTTTTCTCTGATTTTGTCCAAATCTTTAGAGATATTGTTAGAAAGTTCTATCAAAAGTTCTTCATCTAATAGGGATTTCTGGTTGTCTATGAATCTTATTTTTTTGTCTGAAATTTCTTTGCGGAGAATATTTATGTCACAATTTTCTTTTCCTTTGCTTCCTACCATAGGTTCTACTGAGCCATGTTCATTTATTAAAAATACTAAGCTACTTGCATTTCCACCACTCAAATTTATAGATCTATTTAATTCTCCTGTTGTCAATTCTTGTGGTTCTCTACCATTTGGAATAGGAGCATATTTGCAAGCTAATAAATAAGGTTTTTCTTCTATATTCTCCAAAAGCCGGAATTCTGCACAATACTTTGTTCTTTTATTGTCCTCTAAAATGAAATACTCCTTGAATTGATGTACAAAAACTTTCGAGTGTTTAGAAATCCAGTCTTCTATTTTCCTTTTTTCCTTACTTTTTATTTTTTCCATATTAATCATAACTACATCTGTTCCTCCCGCTGAATTTCCTGCCTTTAGAACAAGTAAATCTTCATCAAACCTGTCTAAATCATCAAAACTGCTTATACAGCCTAAGAAACCTAGCTCTTCTGGTAAAATAAAAGCTTGCATTTCTTTCTTACTAAGACTATTAAACATTCTATTATACAAACCTAATATTTCTTCACTTTCTGGTAATTTTGGATTGCTGGATAATATAGAGATAAATGCCAATTCTGAATTTAGGTCAATGTTTCCCTCTAATTTAGGGATAAATTTCCTCTTTCCTAGCTCATTTTTTGATAATTCATATTTGACTAAAGTTATATTTGTATATGTATCTTCTAAATGC
>CAZJBU010000020.1:0-8513 GCA_964544525.1 uncultured archaeon | reverse complement strand
TCTAAGAATGACCAAGTTTGCTAGATATGTTGATAAAGTTTTAGAGCTTGAAGAATTAAGACCCAATAATGGAAAAAAGAAAGATCCGGCACATCCTGCTATTCATCCCACAGGTGAAATTCCTGAAAAACTAACCCGAGATGAGCAAAAATTATACTCTTTGATAGTGCATAGATTTTTGGCAACATTTTATAAAGAAGCAATAAGAGAAACTATGAAAATTATTGCAAAGATAGACAAATATCAATTCTCTGCCTCCTGTTTCAAAATCTTAGAGGAAGGATGGTTAATTTTATATCCATTTTATAAATTCAATGAGCAAGAGATTAAGGGAATTGAAGAAGGGCAGGAAATAGGGGTAAAGAAATTGTTACTAGAAGAAAAAGAAACGAAACCCCCAAGGAGATATTCTCAAGCTAGCATTGTAAAAGAGATGGAAAAATTGAATTTAGGTACAAAAGCAACAAGGGCAATGATTTTAGATACTCTTTACCAAAGAAAATATATAGAAGGGTATAAGCAGATCAAAGTCACTAATCTGGGAATGCAAGTAGTAAAAACACTTTCAAAATATGCAGATGAATTTTTATCTCCAGAACTTACAGCAAGATTTGAGGAAGAGATGCAAAAAATAGAAGAGATGAAAAAGGAGAGGATAGTTGTTTTAGAAGAAGCAAAAAAGTTGTTGATGAAAACTTTTTCCAAATTTAAAGAATATGAAATTGACATTGGAAAGGAGCTTGCAAGCTCCTTTGAAGAGACACAAAAAGACATTAATGAGATTGGAACTTGCGACAAATGTGGAGGGAAATTAAAGATAATCAGATTTAAAGGCAGAAGATTTATTGGATGTTCTAACTATCCAAAATGCAGCAATGCTTTCCCTTTACCTAAGCAAGGGATAATTGAAAAGACAGATAAAATATGTGAGCATTGTAATTTACCAAAAATAAGGGTCATAAGAAGAGGAAAGAGACCTTATGAAATGTGCATAAATCCGAATTGCAAGAGCAAAGAAAATTGGGGAAACAAAACTAATTAATTTTTCATTCAATTTTCTTTGAATGTTTTTCTTTTATGTGTGCATGCAACTTTAATTCTGCTTCTAGGTAAGTTATACCAAAGAAACTTTCCCCACAAAAAGGGCATTGCACAACAAACTGAGAACCTTGAACCATATTTAATTTTCTTTTTATTTAAATAATGAGCGTAGATGCTATAGCACTAATTCTGTTCGTATTTGGTATGATATTTCTAATCATAAAAGATAGGAAAAAGATAGAGATAAAAGGAATAGCTATTATTTGGAGAACAAAAAAAGGAAAATCTTTTATAGAGAAATTAGCCAGGTGGAAATATTGGAATCTCTATTTTGACATTGGAATAATAATAAGTTTTGCTGCTATGCTCTATGGTCTGTTTTTCTTAGTTGAAAATACTATAAAGATATTGAAGGGCTTTATTACGCCTTCTCTTGCTCTTGTTTTACCAACAGCATCTTCAACTTTTTCTTTCTCTCCAGGGATTCTTTTTGTACCAGCTACCTATTGGATTTTCGGAATAGCTGCAATTATTTTAATACATGAACCTGCACATGCTATTGCTTGTATAAAAAATAAGATAAGGATAAAGTCTTTTGGATGGCTTTTGTTTTTGATAATTCCTGGAGCATTTGTAGAGCCTGATGAAAATAAATTGAAATCTTCAAGTACGAGAAAAAAACTAAGAATATATTGTGCGGGGAGCTTCTCAAATCTAATCTTTGCAGCTTTTGTTATACTTTTGATGCATCTTATTCTGTTTTTCTTCTTTGATTTCAAAGGACTTTACTTCTCTTATCCTTTTGCCACTATAAATAAAAGCGATATCATCAACATTTCTGAATATGATGATGTTCTCTTAAAAGTAATTACTAAGGAAAATGCAAGCTATCTAATTTTCAAAGAGCAATATGAGAAACAAAAAAATAAAGAGAATCTTCTTGTCTTTGAAGATGTGCCTTCCGTAAGAGCGCATTTATCTGGGAGTATAAGAGAGATAAATGGTATAGAAATAAATTCAAAGGATGATTTGGCAAAAGTGCTAAGTCATCTAAAACCAGGAGATGAAGTTATTGTAAATACTACTACTGGCACCTATAGAATTACTCTTTCTGAACATCCTTTAGATAAGACAAGAGGTTATTTAGGAGTGGTTGTAATAGACGATCCTTTTATGAGTGCTATAGCTCCTTTCAAAATAAAAAACTTTGAAGTAAAGCAAACTTTTTTACCGGCTAAACCATTCTTTGATTGGCTTTTGAATTTACTTTCTTGGATTTCTTTAATTTCAATTGCTGTTGCAATTGTGAATATGTTGCCTATGAAACCTTTTGACGGAGGCTTAAGTTTTGAAGCCATTACATCAAAGAGTCTAGCCAATTATACATCTATAATTGTTTTCTTTCTTTTGGTCTTTAATTTCTTCATGCCTATTTTTAGATAAGTCCTTTTTCTTTTAAAGTCTTTTCTGCTTTCTCATATTCTTTGTATGTATTTACAGGTAACCAAATTCCTGGCTGAGCTATCATTGCAGCTACTTTTCTCTCTCTAGCTAGAGCTGGCAACACAACCTCTTCAAATTCTATAGCCTTTTCAGATTCTAAGGGAATTAATTTTTCTATATATTTAAAAACCTCCGGTTCCATGAATACCAAACCGGTATTTGTATATCTTTCTATGAATGGCTTCTCTTGAAAATTTGTTATAAGTCCATTAGCATCTATCTCAGCAACTCCATAAGGATATTGAGATCCAGAAACTAAGGATACTGTGGCAATTACGCCATTACTTTCTATATTATGCAAATGTTGTAACAGAAATCTTAATGGAAATTTTCTGTCAAGTATAATATCGTCTGGGAAAAGCATTAGAGCCCTTTTCCTTTTCTCTATCTTATTATTTTCTAGGGCATATCTTAGAGCCATACCTTTTCCAGATATGTTTTCCGGTTCAACAGATATTTTTATTTTCAATTTTTCAAAATAGTTTTTTCTCCTTAAATGTTCTTCTATGTCTTTATGTCTATAACCTAATAGGAAAATAAACTCTTTGAATCCATTGTTTATGCAAAGCTCCATACATAGGTCAAGCAAGGTTTTATTTCCTAATTCTAACAATGCCTTTGGTTTATCAATGGCGCCCATTCTTTTTGCTTTTCCGCCAGCAGGAATTATAACTTGGGTATTCTCAATTTCTTTTTTAATATGTTCAAGAGTATCCATAATAGAAATGTCTCTAAAATTTTATATTTTTATTACCAAGCCTCCTATACCTGCGCTCACAAATTGGTGCATTAACCCAGAGATAAGGTTTGCTAAGTTTTGGATTTCGTCTATTCCAACTTTTATTTCGTTAGGTTCTAATATTTCAATAGCGCTAGGTCCATACTGGATACAAAATTCAATTAAAGAATAAAGATCTTTAACCAGAAAGCTAATTTCCATTACTTTACTATATCCTTTTTCGACACCTTCAATAGGTTTTTCTACTTCTTTTGCTTCAAGATATTCTTCTTTATATATATATAAGTTAGGATTTATCTTCATTTTATTTGCAATATTCTTTAGGGCTTTTTCTGCTAATTCTTCTTTAGTTGCTAAAACTTCAATGGCACACCAAACATTTATCCATCCTTCTTCTTTTAATTTCTCAATTTTTTCTGTTTTTTCCATATTTAAAACCAAAGTTGAAAATTTATATAAGATTTCCTTGAGGTTTATCTGCTAGGTCTTTGCTTTCTTCCTGTTCTTAGCATTTCTAATGAAACTCCATTTACCTTTATTACTCTATATCTAACTCCTGGCAAGGAACCATAAGATCTACCTTGAGAACCTCCAATACCCTCTATAATTACTTCGTCATGCTCCTGAATAAAATTAATTGCTTTATCTCTAGGTGCATGGGCAGTAACCATCTTACCATTCTTTATTAATTTTACTCTTACACACTTTAGCATACCTGAGTGAGGTTGTCTTTGCTCTAACTGTTTCTTTGCTATTACTATTCCTCTAGCCATTGGAGCTCCTTCTAAAGGATCGTGCTTATGCAATGTTCCTTGGATTCTGTGCTTTATTCTTGTTTTGTATAGTCTAAACTTTTTCCTCCTTTTTTTGAGTATCCTAGCAGCAAATAACCCTGGCATAACATTTATATAAAAAAAATAATAAAAATAGAATATGAAGAAGTGGTTGCTCTCGCTAATCTTGGTTATTTTATGCCTGAGCCCAGTGCTTGTTTTTGGTGAAGTAATTTCTTTCAGCAATCTATCAGGAAAAAAGAATGTGAGCATTTCCTATTCTAAGCCTTATTCTCTAATTCAAGAAACTTTTTCGACTTCTGCCCAAAAATCTATATTGTTTTTGGTACCTTCAAATACATCTTTGAACATAACTTTAAATACATCTTTATCCGATAATAATGAGGTAATTCTCAATTTAACCAACTTGAGAACATCCGATTCTCTCTCAAGCAAAATTACTTCCAATACTACTTTCTGGTATATTTCCTCTGACAATCTTTCTTTTGGACAATACTTACTAAAAATCACACCTGCAAATTTCTCTTCTAATAGGAACTTGTCATTATACGTATATTTACATCCACAATTTTCTTATCTAAATTTTTCTAATATAAAACAAAATTTGTATAATAAAAATCTACAAAACCAAACAGCCCATAACATCTCCTTTTATGTGGACAATACTTCAGAAAATAAAATAGAAATATACTTGAAAGTTAATCAATCTACTTCAGATATAGAGCTAATTTTGTATTCTCCTTCTGGAACAATTATAAATCAAACAACAACCACTAGCGGAGAGGCAACGATAGCATATAATAATCAATCAAATTTTCCTTCAGGGTATTGGAAACTTAAGATAAACAACACAAACCAATCTACTTCCTATACTTATAATTTGACGATATCTCTTTTTGGCACAAATATAAGTTCTTTAGGAAACATATCTTCAGAGGTTAATACAGTAGAAACAAACTTTTCATGGGTGTTTCCAGAAAAAGAGATATTACCAACTGAATACTATTCAAAAATCTCAATTAAGAATAGTACAGAAGTATTTTCCGAGGTAATAAGGAACACTACAAAGTTTGCACCTACCTTATATATAGAATCTGGCGACTACGTTTATGTTAAATCACAAACCTTATATGCTGGAGAAGAAAATTTTTCATCATCAATGGATTTGTATCTAAACTTAAATCAAACAAAGAATATAACTCTCAGTATTTGTAATAGAGGAAATAAGAATCTAACTTCTCTCTCAGAAAAAAATTCTACAGTATTTAAGAAAAATAATTTATATTTAAACTTTTCAGTTATTTTACCATCAACGCCTATACCACCTAACAACTGTAAAAACTTAACAATATCTATAATAAAGGCTCCAGAGAACCAAAGTTATTTAGGAAATTTCTCTGGTTGGATTCTTCTAAATACGTCTAATGCTTTACCATATACAGATATAAACATTACTTTGAATATAACGGTAGTTAATGAAACTTCACCAGAACTTAGATTGGGAAATTGTACAAATAATTGTTATTTAAACCTGGGTGAGCAAGCCCAATTTGCTCTGTATCCTTATTATTATGACAGGAAAAACTTGATCAATTTAACTAACAGTTCTCTAAACCTTACTATATTAGGACCAATTAATAAAACAATTATCCTAAAGAAACAAACCAGCCTATTGTATAACAACTCGACAGTTTCATTTAATAAAACAGGCAGTTACTTAGCAAAAAGTATATCTATAAGTAAAGATGGAAATAAAGGCTCAACTTCAAATCTTTCCTTTTCTGTTGTTAATACTCTTTATTTTAATGTTACTACCCAAAACCCTATTTTTGATCCAAATAGCGAAGGCCTTATAAAATTTAAACCTTTATTTAAAGATCTTTCTGAAGATCCATTTAACTTGACTTTATCACAGGGAAAAATTACTTTAACCTCTTTAGCTACAGAGAATGCAAAAGAGCTTTCAGGAAATTTAGTTAGAATTGGGAATACAAATCTTTGGAACTTAAGCTTTTCAGTGCCAAAAAATTTTGTAGGTGGTAAGTTTACATTAAAAGCAACAGTAAGTGATAAGCATAGCAATACTGGAAATTTACAAACAACTATTAGAGTAAATAACTCTTATTTAATAGCAAGTAGCTCAGGCATATCTTCTAAGTTATACTTAAATGAGACTGATAAGTATAAGCTTACAATTTGGAATTATGGTTTAAAACAAGCAAAAGTAAATGTTTCTTTACATGTATGTGACAAAAGTTATTTAGACATAATAGATGATCCTGGTACTACCGCCAATATACCTGTAAACCCTAACTCTTCAATAACTCTAAACTGGACAGTAAAGGCTAGAAAATTAAAGGAAGATTGTGAAGTTTACTTTACTATTTCTGGAGGAGCTTGGTGGTATAACTCTTCATCTTATACAACAACAAAGAAATATGTAGATATTGTTAAGAGTTCTTCTTCATCTTCGTCTTCATCTTCTTCTTTCACAACCCAAACAGATTATAAACTATACTTTACAGAACCAATTAGCAATGTGATAGAAATTGTTCAAGGATTGAACAAATCTATCTCCGTAGAGATAAGCAATCTTGGGAATAATGATGTCCATGACCTATATTTGAAAATAGAAGGATTAAATTCTTCTTGGTACTCTATATCTCCGTCAACAAAAACGAAGTTAGAGGCAGGAAAAAAGAAATCTTTTTCTATTAAATTTTCAATACCTACAGAGGCTACTCCAAAAAAGTATGAATTTACTTTAAAAGCAGTTTCGGAAGAGAAAACAATATCAAAAACATTTTATTTAGTAGTATTGAAAAGGCCAGGTATAGCTATTGAGGGTTTGCCTTCAGAGGTATCTATAGTGCAAGGTCAGAAAAAATCCTTTAAAATTACAATAAAAAATTTGGGTAATGTATCTTTACATAATCTTTCAATTTCTCTAACAGGTATAAAATATACAATATCACCAAAAGGAAAATTAACATTGGATGGAGGAGAAAAGGGAGGATATAACATAACTATTTCTACAAACGATAACGAAGAAATAGGAACTAGAATAATATCGGTTAAGGTAAAGGGAGACGAAAATGAGATTACAACTTCCTTTAAGTTGACTGTTTTACCTTCCGAAGAAACAAAGAAAAAAATAGAGAATCAATATAAGGAACTTCTTTTGGAGTATAATGAGCTGTATTCTAAATTCACTAGTTTACCTTTATCTAAAGATGATGAAACTTACAAAAATTTAACAAAGTTGTTTTCCCAAGCTAATGATAGTTTACAAAAAGTAAAGGATAGTTTAAATAAAAAAGATTATATTTCAGCAAGGAACTATTTGTCATCACTCCAAACAAGCTTAGATAAGATAAAAGAAAGTTTATCTTATATAGAAAAGTCTGGAATAAAGGCATGGTCTATACTTCCTTATTTGTTATTATTTATGGCTGTAGGTATAGCCATATTATTAGCTTACTTATATTATACATCAACCAAACCAGGATATAGAATAGGAAAAGGGTATGTATTTAGGAGGGAAGAAAACTTGTTAGATAAACTTAGAGAATGGTTAAATAAAGTTGCTAAGAAAATAAGAAAATGAGTATGGAGAGGAAATATGTAGTGTTGGTGTTGGATTTTTTGGTTTTGTCTTTTCTATATCTGTTGCTGTATTCTAGTAAGATAAATCTTACCTATATTTCGGAATTTCAGGCAGAGACTATTTCTATATTATTCCTTCCCGCTAAAGAGATTCTCCTTTCTTTGGCTCCTTTATTTTTATATTCTTTGTCTTTAATATTTATTTTATCTTTTCTTTACATAGCAACATCCTTCTCTGAATTAGGAAAATTAAAATTACTTCTTGCAATACCTTTATTTTTATTTCCTTATCTTTTTAATTTTTCTATTTCAATAATATCCCTTAGCGTAGGTATTTTAATCTCGTTGCTCCTCTCTGAGAAGTTAGGTCGAGTTTATTTAGAAGAAATAAAAGGGTACAAAAAATTTAGATATGGAATCATACTATCCTCAAAACTTTTATTTGTCACCTTTTCTATATTTTGTTTAGGCATATTCCTTCAACTATACATGAATGAAAGTTATGGAAATACATTCCTTAATAATACATTAAGTCATACTGCTTTTTTGGTATCTTCCCAGTACAAATACTTTTTGCCAGAGAAAGAAGATATCATAAATGCACAACTGGAATTAATAAAACAAAAATACAATGTAACCGATAAAGCTCAGTTAGAATTAATAAAGCAAGAATTAGAAGCCAGCTATAACGAGGCAAGCATGTTCAACGAGACACAGTTACAAAAAATCTTTTTAAACAATTTTAGGAATTCTGATTTAGCTAAGATAACGGTTAAATATTATCCTATTCTCACAACATTGATAATATATTCTGCTTTATCTTTTCTTAG
>CAZJBU010000019.1:7359-8646 GCA_964544525.1 uncultured archaeon | reverse complement strand
TATTTCTTTCCATCTTTTTCTATAAATCCAACAATACCTTTGTCAACTAATCTCTCAACCGCATCATAAACACTTCTTCTATGCACTTTCAATTCCTTTCCTAATAGGCTTGCTGTAGCTTCATTTAGTTCAAGAAGTTTTATGAATATTTTTGTTTCTAATTCGGTAAAATCAAGTGTTTTCAGAATACTTTCCAAAGTTTTTCTCATAATAAATTTAAAAATCATAAAAAAGATTTTTTAGTTTAATCCAAAGAACTTCAATTTTGGTGTTACAGATCACCAATAAACTAAATAATTATTCGAAGCCCAGATTTATATAACATGAAAGAGAAAATAGATAGAATAACAGAGATAGCAAAGATTTGCTCAAACATCGAAAGAAGGAAAAGAGAACTATCAAATGAAATAGCATTGCTCTCCAAGGAACTTAAAAAGAAAAAGGAAGAATTAGAAAATATTGTTAGTGATTACAGAAAAAGTCAACAAGGTTTTAAAGAATTGACAGAAATCATAAATGAATATAAAAGTCAAGGGTTTGAAATAATTGAAGTACCAGTAAAAATAGAAAGAATTAGATTAGGATATTGGTATGATCCTGGTGGCCTTGAAGAAGACTGGGAAGAGGGATACTTTGATCTAAGAGAAATTACTAAAGGATATATATTAAAAGGGGAAGATCCTAACAAAATATTGTTTATTTATGAAGGCAAAATACATGCTCTCAACTGGCCAATAAGCGAGGAAATCGTTGTAGATTCATGGCTAGGATATAGAAAAGGAACAAATGCTTTTTTAGTAGATTATCCTAAACAAGAAGATGAAAATAGCGAAAGAATATTAAGTTTACAGTTTTGGGATGATATGGGTTATATACAAGAGGTATGGAACAAATTAAAGCCTGAAGAAAAAGAAAGTTTCAGTGAAGGAGAACGTTATGTAGTTTCAAGAAAGATATTTGCAGAAACAAAAGAAGGAGACAGAATAGTTGAAGTAGACAAAAACGGAAAAATATATAAACATAAAATTTTCAGTATAGATTTGCCTATGCATCCAAACTATATTCCGTTTTTAGATTTTTAATTTTTTGGTGTTGGATATCACCAACCAGATAAATTAACAGAAAATGCAAGATTGTTTCATGGGGTGCCTAGGCTGTCAGGAGAAAATAACATGCGATATAACACTTTTCGCTGCATGTTTAATCTTAGGATATGGAGGTAAAGATAATTGTACGATAGAAGAGATAAGTGAAATTAGTAGAGTTGGCATATATGCAGTAAAAGCA
>CAZJBU010000019.1:0-7259 GCA_964544525.1 uncultured archaeon | reverse complement strand
AAATTTTGTTTTTGTAATTTTATGATTGATGCGCACTGCCATTTAGATAAGATAAATGATATGCCAATTGAAGAAATAATTAAGAAATGTGAAGAAGAAGGAATAAGAGTTATAACTTCTTGTGCTTCTATTGAAGAAAAAGAATTTGCCTTAAAATTGGCTGAGAAATATAAAATTGTTTTTGTAACTTTAGGTTTACATCCAACAAGGGCAGAAAAAATGGATGAAAAAGAATTAGAAGATTATATTGAGTTTATAAAAAGGAATAGAGAAAAAATTGTTGGAATTGGAGAAACAGGGATGGATAAATTTGTCGAAGATGAAAGGAAGGAAAAAGAAGTATTTGAGAAATTTATAGAACTTGCTATAAAATTGAATCTTCCTTTAGTTATACATTGTAGAGGAAAAATGGAGGAAGCAATAGAAATTTTAGAAAGTTATAATCCTAAGAGTGTCCTGTTCCATTGTTATTCTGGTAATGCTACCCAACTAAAAAGAATATTAGAAAACGGGTGGTTTGTTTCAATAGCAACAAATATAGAGAATATCAAAAACACTAAAAAAGCTGCAAAGAAAGTTCCTTTGGATAAATTTACATTGGAAACTGATTCCCCTTGGTTGGACCCTTTCTCTAAAGAATTAAAGAATAAACCTTGGAACATAAAATATACTGCTCAAAAAATTGCAGAAATGAGAAACTTAGAAAAGGATTATATCTTAGAGATGGCAAAGAGAAATGCAGAAAGATTATTTAGATTATAGAAGTTGTAGTTGAAAGAGCAAGTAGAAAACTATTAGATTGAAAAAAATATTTATTGGAATTTCATATGGATTGATAAAGCTAGAAACTAGCTTTGATTTAATATAAGACAAAAGGTGCTTAAAAACCAAACATACCAAAATACCCACAAAGAAAGTTAATGGGTTCGGGAAAAAGATTTTTATATAAAAAGCAAGAGTAGCCACTAAAAAATCTATAATATGGCCTCCTTCTGGAAAAGGCAATTTCTCTGTATTTCCTTCTATAAAGTAAGATTTAATAAAAGCTAGAATGGGAACAAATATCAAATTGAAGAAAAAAGAATAGAGAAGGTTGTAATGAATAGCTATATATAATGTTGGCAAAGTTGTAAATTCTATGCCAAAAGTTGGAAAAACGAAAAAGAGTTTCTCTAAAACGAGCAAAAACAACAATAAGCCTAAAGTTCTATCTACGAACAGAACCACCAACGGAATTAGAAAAGGTATAAAAATTACTTTTTTTATTCTCATTAAATATTTATATTTTTTGTTACTTTATTTATGGTGCTTAAGAAACTTTTGGGAAAAAGAAAAGCTAGCTACGAAGATGAGGATGAATACATAGAAATTTCAGATATACCTAAGGATAAAAGTTCTGCAGGAAAAATTCTCGTAAGAATAGAAAAGTTAAAAGATGTCAAAGATGTTGAGAATATACTTAAAGAGTTAAGAGAAAATAAAATTCTTTTTGTATCCACCCAGGAACTAAAGAACAAAGATATTCATGAGCTTAGAAGATGTATAGAAAAGATTAAAAGAACTGTAACTGCCATGGATGGAGATATTGTGATGGGTCCGCATTCTATACTAATAATATGTCCTAACTTTGCAATGATTGAAAGAAAGAAAGAGGAATAACATGGGATACAAATGTATAAGATGCAAAGGGTATATAGAAGACCTAAAAGAAATAGGACAAATAATATGCCCACACTGCGGATTCAGAATATTAGTAAAAGCCAGGCCAAAAGGAGAAGTAAAAAAAGTATTGGCAAGATAGCAGATAAAAAATTCTTGATCAAATTATTTATTCTTAGTGTTATCTTCATCTGGTTTAAGGAAAATCATTCCATCCTTTTCAAACTTCAAGAGATTACATATAATGCTGTCTGTTTTTTACTTGAAATATGTGGTATAGAGATAAAAAAGCAAGGTGTATTTATAATAGCAAGAGATTTAATAACTCAAATTTCCATAGACTGTACAGGATTTTTTGGAATCTTTTTGTTGATTTCCTTTATTTTACTCAGTAATAAAAAAATAGGTGCCAAAGTAAAAGGTATTTTAGTATTGTCTCCTCTTGTTTACATAGTCAACATATTGAGGATAAGTGTTATTATGCTGATAGGATATTATCTAGGGTCTGAATATTTGCCTATGGTTCACTTTATACTCTGGGATTTGCTGTATCTAGCCGTTATATTCTTATCTTGTTTGCTGTTCTTTAAGGTATTTTAAAATATATATATTGTAGCACCGAAAAAAATATATATAAACCAATACAATAATAATTCAGACTCTTTTTAACGAAAAGGTGGTAAAAAATGACCAAATTTAAGGAGGTTAGGGGGATGGTATGTCCAGAATGTGGGTCTAAACATATACTGATTGACACGACAAGAGGAGAGAAGCTTTGTGCAAAATGCGGATTGATTATTACAGAGGATATGATAGATACTCAACAGGATTGGAGAGCTTTTGATAGCGAACAATTAGAGAAAACTGCAAGAACTGGAGCACCATTAACAAAATTAAGACATGACAAAGGGGTAGGTACTGAAATTGGAAAGAGTCAAGCAGAGTTATTTAAAGTAAGATCTCAAAAAAGATCCCAATACTTTAGAATGAAGAAATGGCAAAAAAGATTAGTATCTTCAAAAGATAGAAACTTAGGATATGCGCTTACAGAATTAGAAAGATTAAGTTCCTTCCTAAATTTGCCTAAAAATTTGCAGGAGGAAGTAGGAGTAATGTACGAGAAAGCTTTGGAAGAAGGTATTGTTAAAGGAAGGAGTATAGAAGCTGTAATAGCAGCATTAGTTTATTGTCTATCAAGAGAATACGGTTGTCCAAGAACCTTAGCAGAGATTTCCCAAGCATCTGGTGTATCTAGAAGAGAATTAGGCAGAACTTACAGATACATAGCTAGAAAATTAGGATTAAGAATTTTGCCAGCAAAGGCAAAAGATTATATTGCAAGATGTGCCACTATTCTCGGACTTTCAGATAAGGTACAGGTAAAAGCTAGACAATATCTAAAAAAGATTGAAAATCATGAGGCTGTATCAGGAAAAGGGCCTCTAGGAGTTGCTGCCGCCGCTTTATATATTTCTGCAATTATGAACGGTGAGTATAGGTCTCAAAGAGAAATAGCTGATGCGATTGGAGTAACTGAAGTAACTATAAGAAATAGATGTAAGGATATACTACAAGCTCTCGGCATAGAAAAAGAATACGAAAAGAAATTGAAGGAATTAGAAGAATCTCAAAAATCATAACTTACTTGCTTTATTCTTCATAGACAAAAATTTCTTTTTCTTTTTTCTTGAATACTATTGTATGCTTTCCTTTACTTAATAAAATTGAAGTTAGGTTTATCTGGGTATGTAAAATTCTCTCGCTATCTCCATACCTAAATATTATTGAGCGATTGTTTATTGAAATAGTTCCTCCTGGTAGATAAAAGGAATATCTCCTTATAGTACCTTCTGGAAAATTTTTAAGCTCATTTGCAATACTAACAATTTTCTGAGCAATGTATATTCCCTTCTCCCAAGCAAGATTTTCCTCTGCCTGAGCGAAATAATGACTGGAGTAGTTCAAAATAAACAAAGAAAGACCTATTGAAATTGCAAAAAGAACTACAGCAGAAATTACAGGGTGCATAAAAAATTTTTCTTTTATTTTTTATTATGAATGAAGAAGAGCTATTGAAACAAAAGAAATTGTTGGAATTGCAAGCTCAACTTCAGCAACAATTAGCAATTCAAGAAGAAATTGCAAAAGCTAAAATGGTTGAAGAAATAAAAGAAAGGATACTTAAAGAAGTATTAACAAAGGAGGCTAAAGAGAGGCTAAATAATGTAAGATTGGCAAAACCAGAATTAGCGGAGCAGATAGAACTTTATTTGATTCAACTTTATCAACATAGTAAAATTTTAAAGCCTATAACAGATGCCCAATTAAAACAAATATTAGAAGAAATAAACAAATCCTCTAAAAAAGATATAAAAATAAGGAGATTATGACATTTGAACTTTCAGAAGAAGGAAAAGAATATTGTAAAAAAAGTTTTCCAGAAAAGAGATTGTTAGAATTAATTTTAGAAAAAGGAGGAGAAATTGATTTCAAAGAGGCAAATAAACTAGAAAATTTGAATATTGCTTTGCAATGGTGCAAGAAAAAAGGTTGGATAGAAATTAAAAATAATAAAATAAAGATAACAAAAAAAGGTATAGAAGATAAAGATAAGAAAACAGAATTTGAACTTGCGTTAGAAAAATTCTCAGAAGGTAAAGAAATAAGTGAAGAAGAAATAAAGTTATTATTTGAAAGAAAACTGATAAGAAAAAAGAAAGAATTTAAGGTAGAAGAAGAAATAAAAGAGATCTCGCCAGAGATAATAAGATATAATCTCTGGGAAGGTAAAAGGTTTAAACCTTACAATGTTGAAGTCGCAGGTAGAATTATTTATCCAGGAAAAAAGCATCCTTTAAGATTTGTAATAGAATTAGTAAGAGAAGTTTTCTTAGAGATGGGCTTTGAAGAGATGGAAGGACCTTTAGTAGAAACAGCATTCTGGAATTTTGATTCAATGTTTGTTCCTCAAGACCATTTAGCAAGAGAAATGCAAGATACTTTCTATCTGAAAGGGCATGGAAATTTGCCAAGAAAAGAATTGGTTGAAAAAGTTAAATTTGTACATGAAAAGAATTGGAATTACAAGTATAGCGAAGATGAAGCAAAGAGATTGGTTTTAAGGACACATACTACCTCAGTTTCGTTTAGGAAAATTGCTAGAGATGTAAAAATACCAGGAAAATATTTTTGTATAGGTAGAGTTTTTAGAAATGAAACTATTGATTATAAACATTTGCCTGAGTTTCATCAGTGTGAAGGTATTGTGCTTAGTGAAGATGCAAATTTAAGGCATTTAATGGGCATAATAAAAGAGTTTTATCAAAGATTTGGAGTAGAGAAGGTAAAATTTAAATATGCTTATTTCCCATACACAGAGCCTAGTTTAGAAGCGTTTGGATGGCACGAAAGGACTAAAAAATGGATAGAATTAATAGGTGCTGGAATCTTTAGGCCAGAAGCTTTAGAACCATTTGGAATAAAAGTACCTATTCTTGCTTGGGGTCTTGCAATTGAAAGGCTTGCTATGTTTATATTTGATAAAGAAGATATTAGAGAGGTGTTCGGTCATACTTGCGATTTGCAATGGTTGAGAGAATATAATATACTAAAGAGAAAAATTTAATTACTTCAATTTGTTTTCTAATGAGTTTATGTATATTTCTGCCATTCTAAACTTACCTGTCTTTAGTTTGTCTTTGGCTAGTTTTAATTCTAACTCTAAGTCGAAGGTATCCTTACCCTTCTTCTTCATTTCCTTTATCTTCTTCTCTAACTCATCTAATTTCTTCGTATATATCCTATAAGCTTCTAATTCTTTTTCAGGAATCTTGTGAGGATCATGCCTCAAAGGTTTAAACCATACCCAGTATGGTTTACCTCTATTGTACTTAGGATTCTGGATCATACCTACTCCTACTTCTTCCATTGTTACCCTCTTAGCATACTCCTCACCATACTTCTCTTTTATTCTATGCAAATCTTCTATGCTCTTAGTGCTCATTTGCACTTCTGTTAGGACATTACCTTTTAATGCTTCTTTAAAGTCAGATAATACTTGAGATATCATGATTATACCTATACCCCACTTTCTGAATTCTCTTGCTGCTTTTTCTAATGCTACATAGCCTCCTTTACCTCCATATCTTTCTAATAATCTATGAACTTCGTCGAATACGAGGAGTACTCTTAAATCTGTTGCTTCTTCAAATCTTTGAGCGAAAATGCTATCTATTACATTCCTAATAGCAATATCGTATTCTCCTGGTTTTAGTTTGTTAAGTACGAAGATTGTTATTTCTCCTGGGTTCATATATTTCTTTATGTCTATTTTTTCCTTAGGGTTTGTTATTTCGTAGATCATTCCTGGGAATGGTCTTGCATCTAACTCATTCATACCAAAGTATCTATAGTAGGACATCATATTCTTATCTCTACATGACTTTACAAAGCCTGTCCATTGGCCTGTAGGGTCAAATACTATTACAGGTATTTTGTTAAGTAAACATTCCTCTGCTATACCCATAGCTGCAACTGTTTTACCAGAACCTGTAGCTCCGGCTATTATCATATGAGTAGTCAAATCTTTTGTAGGTAAATATGCTTTGTATTTTGTTCCTGCAACTTTTCCTATATACAATCCTTCCTTAGGCAAACTCTTGTAATCTATAGGAGTTAGATATCTTATTCTCTCTAATCTCTTTACTCTATAATATCTATATATCCAAATAATAATCACAATAGCACCCACCGAACCTAAAATTCTAGGTAACCAGAACCACCACCAAGCCACCTCAACAATCTCAAACATATCTGTAGCTGTTGCTGTTTGATTATCGTATTTTGCAACTACCTCTATTAGATACTTACCAAAGTCTAAAGACAAATTGGATAGTGAAATTTCTCTTATGAAGGATATAGATGTTTCTATTGCCATTGTTTCTTTCTTGCTGAATAAAACTTTGTTATCCAAAGATTTTATGTTATAGCTTAAAGTAACATCAAATCTCTTCTTAGAACCTAAGTTATATAATCTTACATAGAACTTCAATATATCTCCTTTTGTAATTTGCTTACTTATAGTCTCTACCTTAACATCAAGCAAAGGCTTCTCTTCAGAAATTATACTTACAGTTATTGTTGTTGTTTGTGTTTTGCCTTCAGCAAGCACTTTTAATTCTCCTGTGTACGTTCCAGGAATTGCATCTTTGTCGGCGTGTGCAATTATTTTGACTGTTGCTGTATCTCCAGGTCCAAGATCTACCTTATCTTTATCTAACTCTAAAAATTGCCATATATCTCCAGATATAGCAAGATATACAGTTATATTCTCATTTTGATTGTTTGTTAACCAAACAGAATATTCCTTCTTTTCTCCTGGCTTTAGTTGAATTGTAACTACATCTGTATTTACAGATACTGGGAACGCCAACACTTTACAATCCTGTGGACAATCTTCTGGTGTTTCTCCTGCTTCACATATTCCATTACCACAGATTGGCTTAGTAGGAGGTATATAAGCTCCTCCCCCGCCACCTCCACCTCCGCCGCCTGCTCCTCCACCACCGCCTCCACCTGTTGCTGTAGTTGTTGTACAAGGA
>CAZJBU010000018.1:0-8789 GCA_964544525.1 uncultured archaeon | reverse complement strand
ATTGTTGTTAGAATAAATGGAAAAGTAGTCTGGTCTTAATACCGAGATTTAGGTATTATTCTTTATATAATTCATATCTTGCAACCTTCCATGCGTCTGGGAATCCTTTATATCCACAATTCTTGCAAGAAAAGGATTCAACAATAATCTCACCCTTCAAGCTTTTTATTGTGTTTAACTTTAATTTATTCTTGCAAACAGGGCACATCCTCAAAATTTTTCTTTCACTCTTTTTTGTTTTTATATGGAGTTTGCCTATTTCATATTTTATAATAATATTTTTTAGTCTTGGAAGAGATATTCCTTCTAGGAATTCATCTCTAATTTTATTTTCAAGGTAGGAGAGACTTTTTATTTTTCCTTCTTTCTCTAATGTTTTTCTTATAAAATAGGCTACTAAGGATTCATTTATCATTGTATCCTGCAGCTATTAAAATTAATTTGCCTATACCTTCCCTAAGCCTTTCATAATCTTTGGATTTAATTTCTATTGTATTACCATTTAAAAATATCCCTTCATTTAAATAAGGAGAAGGATGGAAAATTTTAATAATGGTACCGTTGAACCCTTTGTCGATAAAAACCTTGCCTGTTATGTTTATATTTTTGTTATACAACCTTTTTGAAAGATATGCTATATAGTATGAGGCTGGTGCAGATTTAGCAACTTCTATTGCACTTCCATTTTCCTCAAATAAAAATACAATTTGATTGCTTCCAAAAATTACTTCCCTTATTCTTGATTCGTTTTCAGAAGGAAAATGTTTTGCTATATTTAAATCTATTCCAGCATCGTACGCAGGCCTATGCCAAGTATCATCTATCAAAACACAAATCCAATAATTGTAGCATATTGCCGTATTATTAGAAATCAATTCTAAATAGTTGGGCTCTGTTTTTGGATACGTACTTATAATTGCAAGAAAACAAATTGAAAAAATGATAATTCCTCCAAGTAGTAATTTGCTTTTCTTTACCCTTATTTTCATAATATACTCTCAAATAAAAAATTTAATTCAAAAGATTGATATGCAAAAAGAGAAAGCTATAGAGTTTATAAAGAGGGCTAGGGCGAACGCAAAGAAAAGAAATTTTACCCAAAGCATAGACTTAATAGTAAACTTTAGAGACTTGGATCTCAAAAAACCTGAGAATAGAATAAGAGATGCTATTGTTTTGCCTCACCCTATAGAGAAAGAAATTAATATATGTTTCATATTAGATTCTCTATTGCCAAAAGCTAAAGAGTTAGACCAGGAAAATATAAAAGTACTTTCAAAAGATGAAATAGCAAATCTTACTCCAAAAGAAATTAAAAAAATAGCGAATACTTACGATATTTTTTATGCTGAAGCTCCTTTAATGCCTTTAGTTGCTAGATATTTTGGAAAATATTTAGGGCCAAGAGGTAAAATGCCTTTCCCTATACCTCCAAATGCACCTGATTTAAAACCTTTTATAGATAGAGCAAAGAAAACCGTTTTAATTAAGGTGATAAGCACACCTGTTTTGCAGGTTAGAATAGGTGTAGAATCTATGGATAATGATAAAATAGCTGATAACTTGGTTTATATGATAGAAAAGGTTAATGAAATTTGCGAAAAAAAAGGTACAAAGATAAAGAATGCCTATTTAAAGTTAACTATGGGAAAGCCTATTAAGGTAGAGGTGAAATAGCATGGTAAGTGAAAGAAAAAAGAGGATGGCAGAAAAATTAAAATCCTTTATCAAAAGTTATAAGACTATCTTTGTATTTGATCTTCATGGTATTCCAGCCTCTCAACTTCATAAAATTAGGGAGTTACTAAAAGACACTGCCAAAATATTTGTAGTAAAAAAGAGGATTTTGCAAAGAGTGTTAGAAGAAGAGAAATTAACTTTACCACTTAACGGAATAAGAATGCCTGCTTTGATATTTTCAGAGAAGCCTGTTTTTGATGTTTTAAGAAAACTAAAGTTATATAAACTACCTATGAAGGCAAAGGTTGGAGATACAGCACCTAAAGATATTGTAATAAAAAAAGGAATTACAAACGTACCTGCTGGACCTGCAATCGCCACTTTTAAGGCTTTTAAAATACCTACCTTTATCCAAGAAGGAAAAATAGCCATAAAAGAAGATTTCAAATTGTGCAAAGCAGGCGATATTATAGATGATAATATGGCTTCTTTGCTAAATCTTTTGGGAATAGAACCTTTAGAAATAGGGATAATGCCAAAGTACGCTTATTCAGATAATATTATATATGATGAGTTTGTATTATCATTAGATACAGATTGGTTTAGAGAGGGAGTTGAATCTTCTATAACAAATGCTGTAAACTTAGCTACAAACATAAAAATTCCAATAAAGCAAAATATATCTTTGCTATTGTCAGAAGGATATATAAATGCAAGAAACTTAGGATTATATATAGGCATGCCAAGTAAGGCAATAATCTTAGATCTTTTAGCCAAAGCCTATAATAATGCAAAGGCATTGGAACAATTTCGAAATTAGTCGAACTTTTAATATAAAAGCATAAAAAATTTTCTGCAAACTCAATTGAGAGGAAAAAAGAAATATGCAGTTGATAAAAGGTTTGTTTATATTCGGAGGTGCTGGAAATAGTTGCAACACATATTTGATAGATGGTAAAATCCTTATTGACCCTGGACTACCTGCCTACTTTCCATTAGTTATGGAAGGGATTTCCTCTTTAGGATTCAGCCCAAAGGATATAGATATAATTATAAATACGCATAGACACTTTGACCATATAGGTTCAAACAAATTGTTTAGGGATAGATGTAAAGCTCAAATATGGACACATAAAGAAGAATTGGATGGAGTACAAGATGGAAAATATACATACGACCATGTATTTAATCATAATTATTTACCTGTAACGGTAAACAAAACATTAAAGGATGGTGATACAATAGAAACTTCTAATTTTAACTTTAGAGTAATCCATACTCCGGGACATACAAAAGGTTCTATTTGCTTGTACGATGAAGAAAAAAGAATTTTGATATCTGGAGATACTTTGTTTGCTAACGGCGTGGGAAGAACAGATTTAAAAACAGGAAGTTTATTAAAACTTATAAAAAGCTTAAAGAAATTGAGCAGTTTGAAGATAAGGTATTTGTTGCCTGGTCATGGTCTATTCAAGATAGGAGAATATGGGATAAAAAGGGTTATTGATAATCAAATAAAAAAATTGGAAAATAGATAGTTAGATGAAGCCAGAGAAAGACCAAATATTTTTGTTAGACGAAGATATTTTAGACAAAATAATATCTTTTGCTGATTTAAAAAAAGAAGATGTTGTTTTGGAAATAGGGGCTGGAGAAGGTAGCTTAACTAAGAAGTTGGCAGAAAGAGCAAAGAAGGTATATGCCATAGAAAAGGATCCTGAGTTAGAAAAGAAATTAAGACAAACTTTAAAAAGGAAAGATAATGTAACAATAATAATAGGAGATGCCTTGAGAATCAAACTCCCTTCTTTTAATAAGTCAGTTTCAAATTTGCCATATTCTATTCTAGAGCCTTTATTAAAAAAACTGACAAAATATGATTTTGATTATTGTATCTTTCTTGTTCCTAACAAATTCTATTATCGGTTAGTTGCCAAAGAAGGAGAACCATTATTTTCTAAATTGTCTATATTTGCCCAACTTTTCTATGAGATAGAATATCTGGATACAGTGCCAAAAGAAGCTTTTTATCCTAAGGCAAGTAGAGAAGGAATCATAATAAAGTTATCTAAGAAACAATCAGAAGATTTAAAAACAGAGATATTAAAAGAACTTTTTAGACAAGATGACAAAAAATTAAAAAATGCTCTGAGAGAAGGATTAATAAAGGCATTTGATAAATTTGGAAAGACTTTAACAAAAAGGCAAGCAAAGTCCATCATAGAAAGATTAAATATAGATTCTCAACTTCTAGACAAAAAAGTATCGGAGTTTCCACTAGAAGACTTTCTTATTGTAGTCAATAAAATAAAAACCTTAGATGACCATGCAATTCAGTAAATCTCTGCTTCCTTGACCAAGTCCAAGAACACAAATCAGTATTTTCAAAAAATTTCTAAAATTTCCATTTTCAAAATATTTATCTATTGCAAGCAATATGAAAACTACAACTAAACCTTTAATTAATGGAAATACCCACGGCCCAAAAATAGAGATTAGAAACCTTGGTAAAAAGTGTTGTTCTACCCTTCCAAAAAAAGATATAGCAATGAAAGTGGCTATGCCATCAAATATTTGAGATGCAATTGCTATTCCATTAAGATTTCTAAAAAAATTTTTAACTTTAGACAAAATACTTATAATAAAGATTGCTGGAAAAAATAAAAGTAGATGGAGCATAATTGGAGTTGCTGTCTTTATTTCAAGAAGCGAAAAGACTAACAAAAACAAAATACTCCCTATTGAAAATAAAGTAATTTGATATGGAAAAGTACATTTTCTTTGGATAATTTGAGCTATTACAAACGCGGCAAAGAATATTGAAAAGATTGTGACATATGCAAGCGGAGAAATAAGAAATATAGAATTAATTATCTTTACATCTTCTAACACTCTTAAGGTAGAAGAAAAAAGTATAAAAGGAAATATTGCTATAAGGAAATTGGTATCAAATTTTATCTTAAATTTTTTATCAAAAATAGAATATATCAGAATAATCGCACAAGCGAATATAGCGCTATAAACAAAAGTATTTACAGGGTTATAGCCAAGATTATACAGAATAGGCTCAACAAAATACTTTTCGAATATTTCAGTTAACATAATTAAAGTTTTCCAAAAGATATTTATGGCATATGACTATAAAACTTTGTTGGATAGGGCATATGAACTATTGCCAGAAAGAGGCAAAGAAGAGGAAAGATTTTCATACGAAAAACCGAATATTGTTTACTCTGCCAATCAAACTATAATTCTTAACTTTATACAATTTTGCAATTCTATACATAGAGATCCAGCTCATGTTTCAAAATTCTTATTTAGGCAGTTAGCCTGTTCTGGACAAATCCAAGGAAACAGGTTGATTTTACATACCAAATCTAGATTGGTTGAAAGAAAAATACAAGAGTATCTTGAGAAATATCTATATTGTAAAGAATGCAAGAAACCTGATACAAAGTTAATTAAAGAAGGTAGATTTTTAATCTTAAAATGTGATGCTTGCGGAGCTAGGAGAGTAGTGGAGGGCTAAATTTTATTATAAAACTTGTTTTTAGCCCCTTTCAATGTACCAGAAACTCCAACACAGGATAGAGAAACTTTTTTCTTTTTTATTTTGTCGATAGAGATTAAAGCAAACCTTAGGTGTTCTACATACTTATGGGAACATCTTACTATAACTCTCTTTCCATCAAAAGTGTCCTTTATTATCTTGAGATTCATTTTTGCATATCCTACTAGCCCAAACAGTTCGAGAACCTTTCTTTTAAGCTCACTGCAGAATTCTTCAAAATCTATCTCTTCAAAATCTATCTTTATAACGATATACCTTTTTTTCTCCCTCAAACTAAGCCTTAAGGTTTTAGGTTTTTTCCTTTTCATCTTCGTACACCTCAACACCTATTACAGGTTGCTTTAGTTTTTTTCTATTTTCATCAATAATACTTTTAGGAGTAGTTGATATAGCCTTTATGCTTTTTTCTAAATCATAATCAAAAATAGAAAGTAAAGAAGCTAGATCTCTTCCTTTCTTCATCTCAAATATATCTCTTGCTCCTGAGGTAATTATTACGGGGGCATTACTCTTTTTAAAGACTAAAGCACAATTCCTAAACTTTATCAAAATATTTTGATCTTCAATGTATCTTCTGAAACAAAGTTCAAAGAACACATTATTTTCTTTTGCATCTCTTATGCAAATATGATCAATTCCAATCCCTTTCTCATCCCAGAAATTGCATAAAACGTCAACTTCTCTTCTACTACAGGCAAATCTGTTTATTTTATAATCTCCTTTACTATCTACAAAAATTAATTCCACTTTTCTTCTTAGTTTGATTATCTTTTCCAGCAAAGATTTCTCTTTATTCCATTCTATTACAACTCCTGTTATGATATCTATGTTATCTTTAAATACTTCCCTTAATTTTTCAATATCTCTTAAGTAACCTTTAATTCCATACAGATTTTGAAATCTATATACCAAACAAATTCCACTAAATCCTAGATCTAAAGCCCTTTCAATAAGCTCTTTAGCATATTCCTTTTTATACTCTAGATGAAGGTCATAAAACTTTCGCATAAAAACTTTTCTCTATTAAAAATATAATGGCTAGAAAGAAGACTATAAAGAAAAGAGGTTCAAAAACTCATGGATGGGGTGCAAAAAAGAAGCATAGAGGAAAAGGAAGTAAGGGAGGTTCTGGCTATTCAAATAGAGATTCTAGATGGCTAATGCTAAGAGAGAAAGTACCAGAAAGATTTGAAAAGAAGAAAAGGTTAAAACCAAAAAGAAAAAAGGTTAGAGTTATAAATGTTGAAGATTTACCAAGATTAAAAATGAAATTAGGCAAAGAAGAAATAAATTTGGTTGAATTGGGCTATGATAAATTATTAGGGAGAGGGAAAATAGAGGAGCCTGTGAAGGTTATAGCAAGAGCTTGGAGTAAAAGGGCTGAAGAAAAAATTACTAAGGCTGGAGGAAAGATTATAGCATTTAGCCCATCCCAAACCTTAGAGAATGTAACATCATAAAAGATGGTATATAATATCATAAATGAGGAAGATATTGTTGAAGCTTATGCTTATTTCTTGAAAAGAAAAATTACAGGATTTGATTTTAATGATGATGCTCTGTGGGAATGGCTAGATTTAGCATTTGAATTGTTCTCAGAGATCACCTCCAAATTTTCAGGTGAAGAGATAAATAGATTACTAGAAGAGGCAGGAATATCAGGTTATGCAAATATAAGTGCTATATGGAAAATTCCTAGGGATTATTTAGAATTAGAAGATATCCTTAGAAGAAAACCATATCTTCTTTATTTCAGATTTTCTCCAGAAAAGACGAAGAAGGACGCAGAGCTTATATTAAGGGGTTTAGAGTTATCTTACTACATTTTCTTTGGCGACAAAAGAACTTTATATAAAAAAGTAAACGATCACATCAAAAAATCTTCATCTGTTCTTTTATAATCATGAATTTCTTCTGGTTTAAACCAAAGTTCTATCTCTCTTTTAGCCTCTTCTTCACTTCCTGAGGCATGTACTATATTAGGGATTGCCTTATCCTTTCTATCTGCATATCCAAATGAGATATGGCAATAATCTCCTCTTATTGTACCTGGCGATGCCTTTTTTGGTTCTGTTTCTCCTACTATTTTCCTAACAACCTCTACAGCCTCTACTCCCTCCAAAACCATAGCAACAACTGGCCCATGGATTGTTAAAAATTCTTTCAAAAGTTGGAAAACTTTCTCTCCCCTTCTTTCAGCAACATCTGCATAATGTTTACTAGCTAATTCTTCGTCAGGCCATACCATTTTCATTCCCACTATCTTCAATCCTGCTTTTTCAAATCTCATTATAATTTCACCTACAATCCCTCTTTTGACAGCATCTGGCTTTAATAACACTAAAGTTCTTTGAATCATAATAAGAAATAGAAAAAATTTAAAAGACAGAAATTAAAACCAAAACAAAGAACAGAATCAATATATAGCCTAATATTTTTGGTAGCTTTACCTTAAACTCAGGCTCTCTTTCCCCTTCTTCCTTTGCTCTGAAGAAAATTAAGATAGAAAGAATGAAAAAGAGGCTTGCTGTTATACTTCCCGTTATACCTAAAATTTGGATAAAGGTCGCCAAGTTTAAAAAGGAAATCAGGCAAGGAGAAATAGCCAAAACGAAAGCAATATTTTTTCCTAACCCAAAATCTTCAATATAACTTCTTTTTATAGCAGTTGCTAAGGAAATAAAAGATGTGGCCATCGCTAACAAAGCAAAGAGATTTCCAAATAACAAAGGTATATAACCAAATTTCTCTCCTAAGCCAATAGTTGCAATTTCAGTCACTTTTCCATCTAATGTGCCAATAACAGAAAAGCAAAATATAAAATACAAGAAAATAGGTATTGCCATCCCTAAATAAATAGCTTTTTTTAACTCAACTTTATTTTTTATCATTTCCTTTATTTCTGGTATTACTCCAGCGCCAGCAAAAGCAAATAGCAGAATTCCTACAGGGTAGAAAAATTCTTTTGGATTAAGATAAAAGAGATTTTGAAGATTAAAATCTAAGAAAGAGAGAGCAGAAAGGGAAATAATAAATACAATTATCAATGGTACTAATAAACTTTCAAAAAGTTTTAGAGCATTTAACCCTAAATATACAATAACTCCTAAAGACACGAGGAATAAGATCTTTCCGAATATATGTGGTAAGGAAAACAAAGCAAACAGAATATCGCTAGAACCTTGCATATAAGCTAACAATGCTCCATAAAATCCTAATAAAATAGAAAAACTCATGAGATAGAAGCCTTTTTTTCCTAGATATTTCTTAGCTAAGCCAATCATTTGATGATCTTCTTTTGTTCTTAAAGAAATTTCTCCTATCATTAAGGCAAGAAACAAATTTAACAAACCTAAAGCTATTAATTCTATACTTCCAATTAAAAATCCAGGTTTAGATAATGCATAAGGTAACCCAAGTACGCCAGCACCTATTATGGTGCCAGAAAATGTAAAGCCCGCAAGCACCCAATCTGGAACTTTCATAAACATAAAAAATCTATTTAAATAACAAAAACCTTCTTATATTATGACCCAAA
>CAZJBU010000017.1:4893-8861 GCA_964544525.1 uncultured archaeon | reverse complement strand
TCGCCTTTCAAATAGTTTTGCAAACATAAGTTTAATAGTTTAAAAGAAATAAAAATTATGCTTTCCAAACTAAAGGAATTGTTAGTAAAAATAGACAAATTTGGCATTATCGGAGATAGAGAAATAGATGTTATTGTAAAAGAATTGCAAAGAATTTTAATTTCTAGCGATGTCGATGTTGACCTTGTCTTTGAGCTATCCAAAAAAATCAAAGATAGAGCTAAAAAAGAGAAAAAAGAAGGAGTAACCAAAAAAGAATTACTCATAAAAATCCTCTATGAGGAATTAGTAGATATTCTTGGCAAAGAAAAGCAATCTTTAGAAATAAAACCTCAAAAAATCTTGCTTATAGGTTTATTTGGTTCCGGAAAAACAACTACAGCAGCAAAACTCGCTTATTGGTTTAAAAACAAAGGTTTAAAACCTGGCTTATTGGCTTGCGATACCTTTAGAGCAGCAGCATATCAACAACTAAAACAATTAGCAGAAAAAATTCAGGTACCTTTCTTTGGTATAGAAGGAGGAAAATTAGAAGATATAATAAATCAAGGTTTGAAAGAATTTGAGAAAAAGAAGGTTGAGGTAATCATAGCAGATTCTGCTGGAAGGAATGCTTTAGATGAAGAAATGATCAAAGAAATTAAGAAAATAAAAGAACTGTTTAGGCCAGATGAAATCTTGTTGGTAATTCCAGCTGAGCTTGGCCAACAAGCAAAATCTCAAGCTCAAGAATTCAAAAAACATTTAGATATTACTGGCGTTATTGTAACAAAAATGGATTCTAGTGCAAAAGGAGGAGCAGCCTTAACTTCTTGTAAAATTGCAGATGCAAAAGTGAAATTTATAGGAGAAGGAGAGAAAATAGAGGATCTTAGGGAATATGACCCAAAAAGATTCGTTTCTAGGCTTTTGGGTTTTGGTGATTTAGAATCTTTGTTAGAAAAATTTAAAGTTGATGAAGAGAAAGCGAAGGAAATATTAGAAGGAAAGTTTGATATGAACACTTTTTACGAGCAAATACAACAAATTCAAAGTTTTGGAAGTTTGAGAAAACTTTTGGAGCATTTGCCTGGTTTTGGATTCCTAAAATTGCCTGATGAACTTTTAGACACACAAGAAGAAAAGATCAAAAAATGGAAATATATTATAGATTCTATGACACCATTTGAAAGAGAAAACCCCGAGGTTATAAAGGGCTCTAGAGTAGAAAGAATAGCCAAAGGTTCAGGCACTAGCATTCAAGATGTAAATGAGTTGCTTTCAGCTTATAAGCAATTAAAGAAATTTATAAAAGTTGCAAAACCTGGAAAGTTGAAAAAGATGAGAGGGTTGGGAAATCTATTCAAGATGTTTAAAATTTAGTTACTTAAATAAATAATGTCTAATAGGAAGATATTCGATGAACGAAAAAGGAGAGTAATTATAGTAGCTCCATGCCTACTTAATCCTTCTTTGGTAGCCTGTGGTTTCTACAATTCCCTTTCTTTTGAGGTGAGAAAAAATTCATTAAAAAATTAATTGATATTTGCTATAACCAAATGGTTTCTATTGATTTTTATACGTGTCCAGAATATACTGTTGCAAAGCTTCCAAGACCTAGTGCATCTAAAGGATACTATGAGAGATTTAAAAGAAAAATCAGAAAAATAGCTAAAGATCTTGTAGATAAGATAATCGACTATAACAACCACAGTATAAAAGTTTTGGCAATTATAGGTATAGAAGGTTCTCCTTGCTGCGGAGTGAATATAACAAAATACGGTAAAGTATGGGCAAAAAAGGATATAAAGAGATTTTTAGGTGAATATAAAATAGGCAAGGATCTTACAGATAGTTGGTATAGACATACCTATAATGATAAAGGGGTTGGTGTATTTATGGAATGTTTATTAGAAGAACTAAAGAAAAACAATTTGTCAATTCCTATTTTTGGCTTTTCAAGAAAGAATTTTCAAGATTTGATAAACAAAGTTAAGAGAATATTCTAATTTAAGAGTTTTTGAAATATTATATTAGGCGATGAGGAGATTGCCCCAGGTTGATTTTGGCAGCGAGGAGATGATAAGCAGGGTAGCTTCCGAGCCTTTTAAAATTTTTCGTATTTCTTAGTATATGAAAATACATATTAAAAGCATTTCTATAAAGAATATTCCTGGATGTAAAGGAGGTATTAATGTTAATCAAATAGAGGAAGGAGCATATAGAGTAGCAAAATTGTTTAGCTGTTTTGTTAAAAGCGATCCTCGTAACTTCGGAGAAGTTATATATTATGATTCCAGAGATAACCCTAACAAAATAATGGTTCCTGTAATAAAATATTTTGGAGAAGATGGAAAATCTTATGATCATGTTGTTAGTGATCTTGATAAATTTATGAGAAAAGGCTACCACCAACTAACTATTAGTGATAAAGGAAACAGTAGGACACTTCAGCAAGTTATTAAAGTTCCGGGGGAGGAGCCATTTTACATGATTAATTTATGCCTTACTTATCGTTTTAGGGATTGGAAATATCCTTTTAGAGAAGACGAAATAATTACAGGGAGGGTTGGCATACATTTTATTGATCTCGTAGAACTAAGAGAAGAGTTATATCCAGAAATAAATGGGGAAGATATAGAAAAATGGTATTTGTATAAAATTTCTCCACTTATAAGGATGCCTCCTTATTCAAGCCAAGTTATTGAGGGTATAGGAACTTTTTATGGACAAAATATACACGATATTCCTATTGTAAATCCTGTTGAAAATACACAAGATATTCACTCATTAGAGGAAGTCTATAATGTCAAATTCTATGACCTTAAGGTTGAATTAACTTAATTTTGTTAATTTAATCAGTTAACTTGTCTTATGATAACTTCCTTCTTCATAATAATTTTATTTGTTTCTCTAAGTTTTGGTTTATTACAGTAATTATCTTTTGAAAATACTATCTTATCTTTAACTATTTGTGACGCTAAAAGTTAAATTAAATTTATTTGAAATTTATTTTCGTACTTAATAATGTTTTTGGATTGCTCTGTTCGGAATTAAGGTAAATTAAGGTAAATAAAAATTTTTAAATTTTTATTACGACATAATATATAATGATGGAAAATAAAGAATTGGCGATAATAAGAGCACTTCAATATCTAAACGAAGTATTTCCTGAGGAATATAAATCTATTGATAGAGACATAAGAAAGACAATTAATAGTATTGTACCTGCGGATACTTTTCCTAAGTTGAGACAATATTTTGAAGAATGGAACAGTTATATTATGAAAGAGGCAGAATCTATTGGGGAAGAAGAAAATGCTAAAAAAATGTGTATAGACACTACAGATTTTTGTTCCGTATTATGTAGTCTTTGGAAGATAAGAGAAGAATATTATAATCGAGCATATGGAATTTTTGCTGGAGCTGCAATAGAACAAGGAAATAGATTCTTTGAAGTCTTTTCTGAGATTCTTTCTTATTTTTTAAAAAATAATGATACTCCTCCTTATCCAGCTTATGAGGTGTGGAAAAATCCGAATCTTCTTAGGGGACATACACAAGAAAAATTAGATAAATTTATAAATATTTTTTAAAGCAACAAATTTTTCTAATTTTTCCTAAAAATTTTGAAATTTATTTATTTTTTATTTATGAACTTGTGCAAACATTTTGGAAAATGCGGAGGTTGCTCCTTACGAAACTTAAGCTATGAAAGGCAAATAGAATTGAAGATCAAAAAATTCATTCAAATCTTTGGATTCGAACCAGAAGAAGTTAAGAAAAGCCCAAAAGTTGATAGATACAGAAACAGGATGGATTTTATTATCTTTCCTCCCTATGGAATAGACCTAAGAGAAAAAGGCAAGTGGTACTTTTGCATAGACATCAAGGACTGCCTTATAGCAAGTAAAAAGATGAATAAGATAAAAAACCTGCTTAGAGAGTTTATAGAAGAGAACAAAATACCTTGCTATGATTTAAAAAGG
>CAZJBU010000017.1:0-4883 GCA_964544525.1 uncultured archaeon | reverse complement strand
TTTTAAGATACCTTGTTTTGAGGGAAGGCTTTTTCACAAACGAGATAATGGTCAATTTGATAACAAAAAAAGGAAGTAAAAAAGAAAATGACAAGATAAAAGAATTTCTAAACTTTCTAATAGAAAAAGGAGAAACCATAACCTTTTTCTACCATGGAATAAACGATACCTTAAGTGATGTCTCATTTTCCTTTGAGAAAAAATTACTCTTCGGGCAAAGGTACATAAAAGAGAAGATTAACGATAATCTTTATTCTATATCTCCAAATTCCTTTTTCCAGCCAAATTCTTTTACCTTGAGACATTTACTCAAAGCAGTGATTGACTTTATAGATTTAAAAGAAAATGAGCAAGCTTTGGACTTATATTCTGGTATAGGGACCTTTGCTTTGGAGATGGCAAAACATTCTTCTAAAGTTATAGCAATAGAATGCGAAAGGGAAAACATAATGCTAGCAAAAGAGACAATGAAACTCAATGAAATAAAGTTTAGGATAATAAATGCAAGAGTTGAAGATATAACAAAGATAACGGCAGATAAAATAGTTGTGGATCCTCCTCGCGCAGGTCTCTCAAAAAAAGTTATAGGAAAACTTCTTAGCTCTAATGCCAAGAAGATTGTTTATGTATCCTGCAATCCAAAGACTCAAAAAGCAAATATAGATATTTTCCTAAGTAAAGGATGGGAGATAGAACACTGCCTTTTAGTCGATCAATTTCCAAATACAGAGCATATAGAGACTGTTATTTCTTTAAAAAGAAAATAGTATTATGGATCCAGAAAAGATGTTATTTTTAGGAATTCTCTTGATAATCTTAGGATTCCTTGTAATTATTTTCTCCCTTATAAGCTCTGGAAAAGGAGAAACGAAATTTGCTATAGTTGGTTTTCTTGGTCCTATCCCTTTCGGTTTCGGAAATGATAGAGCATTGGTTATTGGCTTATTAATCTTTGCAATTATCTTGCTTTTAGTTATAGCCTTTTTGTTTAGATCTATTTGACACTTTCTCATGAAATCTGCCTCTAAATTATAATTTTACCTTATTTTTTCTATTATGCTGCCCAAAAAGAAAAAAGAAAAATGTAGATATTGTAAGAACGAAGGCTATTACTTTAGACCTTATGAAGGCTACTGGCTTTGCAAATCTTGTTTTATAAAATCAGTTGAAAAAAGAGTTTACAAAAACATAAGAGTAAATAACTTACTTGGCCAAAAAGAAAATGTTTGCGTAGCCCTGTCAGGAGGAAAGGACAGCACCACAACTTTATACCTTCTGCACAGAATCATAGAAAAAAGAGGAGACAGCAATATCTTTGCAATTTCCATTGATGAAGGTTTAGGTAAATACAGAAAAGATTCTATCTCCTTAGCAAAGAAACACTGTAAAAAACTTGGAATTGAGCATTACATTTATTCCTTCAAAAAAGAATTTGGCAAAGATTTAAAGCAAATAGTAAAAGAAAACAAACATATAGCACCTTGCACTATTTGTGGAGTTTTAAGGAGATACTTATTAAACAAAAAAGCCCGCGAATTGGGAGCAACAAAAATTGCTTTAGGATTAAATTTGGATGATGAAGCAGAAAGTATTTTCCTCAATTTTGTTTTCGGAAATCTTGACAGATTTGTTAGGTTAGGCCCAAAAATCGAAAATCCTGCATTAAAAGGATTTGTCCCTAGGATTAAACCTTTGAGAGAACTCCCTAACAAAGAAGTTGAGGCTTATCTAAAGGCTAGAGGAATAGAGTTCCATCCAAAAGGAATTTGTCCTGTAGGCAAAGATTCGTTTAGGAAAACTATAAGGAAATCTCTGCAAGAATGGGAAGAAAAATATCCTGGCACAACTTTCCAAATAGTAAGATTCTTTGATAGAATTGTTGGACCAGTAAGAAAAGACTACTTCGGTAATATTTCCGGTAAATACAAAACCTGCAAAATCTGTGGAGAGCCTAGTTCCAGGAAAATTTGCAAAGTTTGTGAGATTTTAAAGAGATATTAGTATTTACCAGATCTATATTCCTCACTTTTTGGCATTAGATAATCATCAATTGCTCTCCTCACAATTTCACTTATACTTATCCCTTCTATACCATATGCTAGATCCGCAAGCTTCTCATACATAGGCTTTGGCACTCTTACATCTACTTTTTTGCTCATACTCATAATTAAAATTGGGAAATTTATACGAAAATATTTTAAATATTATCACTAAACAGTAATTTATGGAGATGATTTATGAAAAAATGAAGAAGATAAAAAAGTTATGGGAAGAAATCAAAAGTAAGAAAGATTCTAAATTATCAAAGAAAATAATGACTCTGGTAGTAAACTCAAAACCTATTTTGGATAAAATGAGAAATTATATAGACAAAGAAGAATATCCAACAATATATTACCTTGTTGAGAGATATGCGGACAGATTTACAGCCATAATAAAAGATAGCGAAAGAGATATGCTAATAGCTACAAGGGTTCCAGAGCATCTACAATCTGCTTGTAATAGCCTGTTGGATCTCTATGAGCTCAACTTAGAAACTACAGAACTAGCCAAAGCCATAGCAAAAGATGTTAAGAATCTTGGAGTGGCTCTTCTCCACGGCGTAAACGAAGCAGCACAATTAGGAAGTTTAGAAAAAGAAAAAGTGAAAAAGGAAAAATTAGATACTTCCAGACTTACAAAACTTGCAGTAAATACTAGAGAAGAATATAAAAATAAAAACTATAGCAAAGCAGTAAGGTTATGTAATAAACTAGAAAATGATCTCTATAAAGAAGACTATTCTTACTTCCCAGAGATTCCTATCCCTGTAACACCTAAAAGATTAGCAAAGAAAAGCAAATCTCTTTCTTTATTGAAAGAAAATTTAAATGAAAATTTATATCCTGATGACATAGAATACATAGCAGCTATAGTTTCTGGAGGTATAGAGCCAGCATCACATGTTTCCAATGTTCTCGAAAAAGAAGATTTTTACAGTTTCAATTTCTCTACAAAAACTAAAAAGCAGAAAACTCCTCTCTTAAACCCAGACGAGGAATTTATTAACGAACTCGAAGATAACCTTCTCCTTGCTGAAGATTGGTGTACCTCAGGCTATACCTTCCTCACATTAAAAGAGAAATTAGAAGAATACAACGACAAAATCAAGATCATACTCGCAACAATGAAAATAACTCCTTTCGCATATAAAGAACTAAAAGAAAAAAGAGGCATACTTGTCTTTTATGGAATAAAGTGTAATTATCCAAGTGGGTTTTAAAAACTTTTCTATTTTTTCATTTTATGAAAGTAAAATTTAGAAAAATATACCAAAGCATAGCTTCAGATTTATATTTAGATGAAACAACAAGAAAACTTTTGGCTTTAACATTTTTCTCAGATGGCAAAACATCAGAGAACATAAAACCGAATATTTCTGGCTTATTGATAGGAGAACCCAACACAGGAAAGACCTCTATTTTAAGATGGTTCTCTAAGATTGATAAAAGCTTATATATAGATGGAAACAATATCACAAAAGAAAAATTACTTTCTATCCTTTTTGAAAATCCAGATTTTTTTTGTATTGATAATTTCAGAGATTTAGATTCCAAAACACAAAAAGTTCTTGAAAATCCTATGAAACATCAATTTGTATCTAATAAAAACAAAGAAAAGGAAATAAATACTTCTATTCTCTGTGCTACAGATTTTAGACAGATTTATTTTGATAAATATATACCAATTTCTGAGCAGATATATATAGTAGGAAGAACTTTGCAATCCTTTGATTATATTAGATTATTTCTTAAAGATGAATCCTTATTTTTTTCAGGAGAAGAACCTACAAAAGGTAGATTAGATTTAGACACTCTTTTAGAAATGAGAGAAAACTTAAGCGAATTGGATATATCTTTATCTACCTATGCAAATAAATTGCTAAAAGCTGTTTATCTAACCTTATGGGAAATGCTCAAAGATGAGGAATCCTGTATAGATGAAAATATATTTTACAAAGTTTTTGATCCTTACTTTTTAACTTCCTGGAAAAAATTAGCAATTGCTAGGGCAAGAATCGATGAAAGCGAAACAGCAAGAAGAAAACATGCAGAAGAAGCTCTATTCCTTGCTTTAGAACCAGTTATATATAACCCTATTATATATAACAAATTGTCTCACTATTTTTCAGAGTATAAAGAAGAGGTAAGCAGGAATTCTTCTCAGAAGACTTTAGACTTATTCTATCATAGAGATAAAGAATATTAAATAAATGGAATTACAATAAAGAATTTTATGAGAAGAATAGTTGATGCAATAATAATAGCAATAATAATTCTAGCGTTGTTAGGAATTGGATTTCAGTTACTTATGAGTAGCAACGCAGTTTTGGCAACATTAGGTATCATAATCATTCTCGCTGCGGTATTGTTATACAAAAGAGGGGCATAGGATAATCTGTGTTTTCTTTTTTATCTTTTAGCTAACAACAAATTATGCCACTAAAAATCTGGGATGAAATAAAAACTCCAGATGATCTAAACGAAATTTTAGGTCCTGAAGAAAAGAAGATAATAAAAGAGCTTGAAATAGAAAATAGCAAAAAATGTCCTTATCTTAGGAAAATTGGGGAATTTTGGTATTTTTGTGGTTATAAGCTAAAGGATGAAGAGCTGGAAGGAGAGGAAATAGGACCTTTTCATCCAATTTTTCAAAGGGCTTGTAGCATTGCTCAATTATCTTTGCATTGTTTAGGAGATTTTGAAAGTTGTTGTGTTTATTTGGAGTTAATTAAACCTTATGAAATACCTAAGAAATAATTTGCTTTTTCCTTATCATTTTTAAAAAATTTTCGCGAGCTTTCTTATTTTTCCTATAGAATTCAATTGCGCTTTTTATCTGTG
>CAZJBU010000016.1:0-8963 GCA_964544525.1 uncultured archaeon | reverse complement strand
ATATTTTTTGTTGGATAATAAAGCCTTGCTGGATCTTCTTCAAGATGCAACTCCCTAATCCTTATAATTCTTCCAGGCAAAATTTCTAGTTTACCATTTGTAGCTAAAAAGCAATCGTGCTGGGTAATTTGGAAATTTTTAGACATATCTGGATAAAAATAAGTCTTTCTTGAAAAATAAATTCTTCTATTTATGTTCATACCTAAAGCTATCGCTATCTTCATTGCAAATTCTAATGCTTTTCTATTCAAAAAAGGTTTAGTACCTGGAAAGCCCAAACAAATTTCACATACATTTTTATTTGGCTCTTTTGTTACCTCATTCCTACAACCGCAAAATAGTTTTGTTTTTGTATTTAGTTGGACATGAACCTCTAAGCCGATTTTAATCTCTTCCATAAAATAGCCTTGTAAATTAAATTTATAAGAATGCTATTCTATTTTCTCTATAACTACATGTCTCTTTGTTTTTGAGAGAGGTCTACATTCCGCTATTCTTACTCTATCACCTACTTTTAGTTTTATACATTCTGGTAAATATGCAGCGATTTTACTTCTTCTTCTTTCATATCTCTCATACTTTGGAACATATAGCAAATAATCTCTCCTTATAATAGCAGTCTTTTTAGATTTCAAGGAGATAACTTCTCCTTCAAATATCCTTCCCCTTATTTTTAGATGCCCATGGAAAGGGCATTTTTTATCCTTGCAATCTATTTCAGGTACCTTTACATCTATTCCAATATCTCTAACCATTAAAAAATAACGCAAAAAAATTAAAATAAAATGGTTTACTCTGCTATGATTCTTATCTTTTTTCCATCTACCACTTTCTCCCAAGGAAAAATTCCTTCCTCTATAACATCCTTAGTAGGATAGGAAATTATATTACCAAAAGAATCTACCTCAACTAAAAAATTTTTTCCACATTTACTACAAATATGTAAGTTTGTATTTTTCTTTCTTAAGTTAAACCTCTTACCATCTTTCCTGTAAGATAATTGGAATTCGCCAATATGCTCTTTTTTGCAGAAAGGACAATATGCCTTATACTTTAATTTCACCATAATTAATTATCTCTTCCTTTTATATAAATTTTTTCTTAGTTTTTTAAGTTTAGATTCTTTTGCTTTGATATTTTTTATCAAATGCTCTAGCTTCTTATTATTTTTCTTCAAAAATGAAAGATGCTTTTTTATTTCTTCTCTTTCTACTCTTAATGTCTTCGAAAGAGAAGTTACTTTATCAACAATTTCTTTTTTAAATTCTCTTTTAGATATTGCATATTGTTGCTTTAAATGATTAAATCTTTCTAAAGCCTTTTCTAGACCCGCCAACTCTTTTGATAATTCTCTTCTTAAAGATTCATAATCCTTTTTATACTTTCTTAGATTTTTCTTTTCTATCTCAATCCTCTCTAAAAGAGAACGTATCTTCCTAGTGAAAATTTCTTTTTTTTCACTAACTTCGTATAGCTTGCCTGATAATAGTTCTTTACTTACTTTTTCTGCAGAAAGGATTGGTGTAGTAAACTTATATTTAATTGAAAGAATTCCTTTTTCTTCCAAAAGCCTTGCCCAATCCATTATTACATCTTCGTCCTCCCTTAATAGATAACTCAACTCTTTTAAGGGTACTTCTTTTCTTTTAGTAACTATCTCAATTAGAGCATCTATCTTAGTTCTTATATCGCTAGCCATAATTGAATAAACATTGAAGATAAAAATAACAATATAGAAGTGTATTTTAGTCCACTAAAGTAAGTGCCATCCACTACCTTGCCTATTACTAATCCACACAAAAAAGATTCAAAGATCAGCATAAACCTAAAATAAAATATGTAAGTGCTTATTGATCCAAAGAACATAGGAAAATAGGATACTATTATATAAATAACGCTCAGAAAAACAAGATATACTATAATTATTATTAATGCATATAATGAGAGTCTTGAATGTTTTTCTTTTTTTATTAATTCTATATCTATTAGACTTTTATCTATTGTTCTTAAAGCATCTCCAATATTACCTCCAAAGTAACTAACCTCTATTATTAGATTTCCTACTTTTCTTATGAATTTGCTTCTAATTTGATTTAAAAAGTTAGACATAGCCTTCTGAAAAGGTACGCCCCATTCTATAGCGTTTGCCATCTCCCTTACATATTTGGTTAAATGGCCATAGTGAGCATTTTTACATTTTTTTAAAGCTGTTGCTAACTCCATACCTGCTAAGACATTATTATAAAAATCTCTGAAAAATTTATAGAAATTTTCTTCCATATCTTTTTCTTTTATTTCTTCTTTTATGACTAGAAAAGTGATTAAGAATAACGCTATCGAAAAAATCTGAAAAATTGTAAAGTTTTGAAGGAAAAGTGCATTAAATGAAAGTATAAAATATACAACAACAAGTAAGCCAATAATGGTGTGATATTTTATTCCCATAATTTTAATCTTTTCCATTCTTTTATAACTAAATCGGTAATTATTCTGTTAGGGTAGCTTAATTCCTCAAAGCCTAAAAGTAAAGCCTTTAATTCTTCTTTTCTATCTACTCTTGCCTTTTCTATTAGTTCTAAAAGTTGATTTCCAAAAGGAGAATCTTTAAAATTTAAATAATATGTATAAAGTTCTAAGTACTTTAAAGGGGTTAAAGAGCTATTTAAGTAAACTTCCCTTGACGCAAGTTCTAAATAAAAATCTTTAAAAATACTTGAACAGCCATAAAGAATTGCTCTTTTATCTGCAAAGTAATTCTTCAACAAAATTTTGAGTTTTTTCATATATTCTTGTATTCCCAACCTTTGTTCTATCTCTTCATCTAGACCCTCCTTCCTATTAATAATTAGAAATACCAGCCTGGAAAAAAATCCTTTAAATAAGCGAGTATTCTTTGCTCTCTCGTCTTCTGGATTTATAAAAATTTCAATAGCATTATCTTCAAATTTGCCCTCTAGAAATCTAATTCTATAGGAAGTAGTTACAAAAATATCTTCAAATTTATCAAAGTAGGTAATTGTAGACAATATCTCTTTTATTGCACGGTTTAGGCTTGGAATTGGCACATCTAATCTTACTCTAATCTTTTCCATAATTTTTTAAGATTGTAGAAGTTTATATATGGAGATCCTATTTTTAGGTACTGGCGGAGGGAGATATGTTACCATAAAACAATTATTGGCTACTGGGGGTATTATAATAAAACTGAATAGCAAATATTTTCATATAGATCCGGGACCTGGAACGCTAGTAAGAGCAAAGCAATTCAATTTTGATCTAAGCAAAATCGAATATCTTTTGGTGTCTCATTGTCATCCAGACCATTACATAGATGCAGAAATGGTAATTGAGGCAATGACTCAAGGTGGAAATAAGAAAAAAGGTTTTTTAATCACCAACAAAACATGCTATTACGGAAAGGAAGAAGAAGGATTTGGTAAAGTTTTTTCTCCGTACCATCTTAACTGTTTAGAGGAAAGTTATGTACTTGATTGGGATGAAGATGTAAAGATAAAAGATATAAAAATAAAAGCTACTAAAACCAAACACTCTGAACCAAAAGGATTGGGCTTTGTAATAGAAGGTGAAAAAATAGTTGGTTATACAGGAGATGGTACTTATTTTGAGGGGCAAGAAGATTATTTTAAAGGTTGTGATGTATTGATTCTAAATTCTCTAAGGCCAAGAGGAGACAATCAATACAAACATATGAACATAGATATGGCTGAAGAGCTTATAAAAAAAGCTAAGCCTAAATTAGCTATTTTGCAGCATTTTGGCGCTAGACTTCTTTTTGGAATTGCTCAAGTTGAAGCAAAAAAGATTGAAAAAAATACTGGAATAAAAACTATTGCAGCCAAAGATGGGCAGAAAATTGTTATATAGAGTGTAACGCTTTTGCAATTCTCTGGATAGCTGAGAAGTTTGTCAAGAATGCAAGCAATGCAATGACATAAGTAACTATATTTTTGTCTAAACTTAGAATCAACACACAAAATAGAAGAATTGTTACTCTTTCTCCTCTCTCCAATAAGCAAGAAACAATTTCCTTATCTAATTTCTCTTTAGCTGCTGCTTTCGCATAGGTAGTAATTAAAGATCCAAATAAAACGAAGAATAGCCATACATTAAAATCTAAAATAAATGATGGCATTTCTATAAATAAGAAACCCAACAGTATAACAAATTCTACATATCTGTCTATAATTGTATCCAAGTAAGCTCCTTTAAGGGAGGTTTCTCCTTTGATTCTCGCTACTTCCCCATCAATTGCATCGAATAGTACAGCAAGAGAATAAAAAAGAAAGGCCAACAGAAAGTATTGAAAAATAAAAGTAATGAAACCTAGAATAGCCAAAACTAAACTGAGCGTAGTTAAATGATTTGGTTTTAAAAATAGGAAAAATCTTGCCAATCTATTTGTGATTATAGCCAATCTATTTCTCATTTTGGAAATCATGATATATTCTTTTCCAGGTTTTCAAAATCTCTAAGTTTAAGTTACTAAAATCTTGAATTATATTTGCCTGCATTTGTAAAGGTTCTGTAGGCAACACAATACCAAATACTCTTACTATTTCGTTGCCTTTTAAGTTAGGCATTACAGTATCACTAGATAAATTAATTATTATATTGCCTGTGCCATCATCCACTATTAACATATCTTCTTTTTTTTCAATGATTCTTCCGATTATGTTTATCCTAAAATCTACATTAGGATCTATATCCGCAATTTCCTTGTAAACAAAGGGCTCTTGCCTGTACATAACTAAAATTTTACCTAAAAATATATATGGTACCAAGAAAGGAAATTGTTTCAAAATTTTTTTCAAAGGGAAAATTTATAACTCCTGATGCTATTGAGTATTTGGAAAAAGAACCTTCTCTAATAGAATTAGCATTATCCCTAGAAAAGACTGTTATAAAAGTTGAAGATATTAAAAAATTAAAGAAACCTGAAGAAGAAAAGCCAATATTGATAATAAAGAAAGAAAGAGAAGTTCCGGCAAAAGAGTATGAGGAAGAAATAGAAGTTGAGAATTTGTGTGACTTTTCAATGAAAGAAAGAAAAGCAAAGGATTTCAACTCATATTTTATATCAAGGTTACAAAACATTCAGGAAATGCTTATGAAAAGGATTAACCCTATATCAATTTCTAACCTAAGGGAGAACGGAGAAATACAAAGTATAATCGGTATAGTATACGAAAAAAGAATATCTCCAGCAGGGAATATAATATTCACATTAGAAGATTTCTCGGGATTTGTAAAATGTATTGTAAATAAAGAAAGTGAGATATTTAAGCATGCGCAAGATATTCTCGAAGACGAAGTAATTGGGGTTAAGGGCATATACAAAAATAACTTTCTTTTTGTAAATGAGATTATTCACCCAGACTTTCCAGCAAAGGAGAAAGTATATTTAGATATTCCAATAGATGCTATATTTATATCTGATTTGCATATAGGAAGTATTGACTTTCTTGATGATATATTCTTAAAATTTTTGGATTGGCTGAAAACCTCTAAAGAAGCTGAGAAAGTAAAATTCATATTTATATGTGGCGATATAGTAGATGGAGTAGGTATATATCCGGGACAAGAAAAAGATTTAAGGATAAAAGATATTTATAAACAGTATGATAAAGCAAGAGATTTACTAGCAGAGATACCCGACTATATTAAATTAGTAATTGCGCCAGGAAATCATGATATAGTTGGTATTCCGGAACCGCAACCTCCTTTAAAGGATACTTCTCTAAGCGAACTTCCAAACGCTATTTTAGTTTCCAACCCATGCTATGTTAAATTGTATAACAAACTCAAAATTCTAATGTATCACGGATATAGTTATGATGGTATAATTCAGAGCATACCTTCTCTAAGAAAGGTAGGATATCAGAATCCTTCATTGCCTATGTTAGAAGTCCTAAAAAGAAGGCATCTTTCCCCCAGGATGGATGATACTATGATAATTCCCCACACCCAAGATTATCTAGTAATTAAGGAAGTACCTGACATTTTTCATTCAGGACATTTACATACAACCTCTGTTATGAATTACAAACATGTTACTTTGATAAATTCAGGAACTTTTCAGGCACAAACAGAATATCAGAAAATGTTAGGACATATTCCTCATCCTGGTATAATAACACTCATGAATTTGCAAACAAGGAAAGTTAAATTGATAAATTTTTGTAAAATATAATTATGCAGGGGTGACCGAGCTTGGTCAAAGGTGCCAGGCTTAGGACCTGGTGGCTTAGTGCCTGCGCCGGTTCAAAATAAGGGCGCCTTCCCCGCCCTTATCAACCCATCCGTGCCAAATCTGAAAAATCCTTCCCTGCACCCCTAAATAAGGGCTCTGCCCCTTTTCCAAACCCCATTCTTTTTTCAATCCTGCAGAAAATCCGGCCCCCTGCAATTTTTTTATATTTTAAAAAACAATTTTATGGATATAAGATACCTTTTAATAATAGGTATTCTAGTAACGCTAGTAACTTTTTCAGGGTGTACTCTTCCTGGACAAGAACAAAAAAAAGAACAACCAACAGTTATGCAAATGCCTAATGAAGGAATAATAATTGAATACTTCGGACCTTCGGAAAGTTATATAATAGGAGGGCAGGATGTTGAAGTAAAGGTAAGGGTAAGAAATGTGGGGCAGGCTAATGGAACTATCCAAGACATTCAATGGCCCCAGTCTTTATATGAGATATTTCAGGATTACACAGAATCTACAACTTGCGAAAATGAGGAACTTTCACCTCCAAACCCAGATAAAAAGCAGGAGGGAGAATACTGCGAGGCAAGTACGGGTAGTTTAACAACAAAGTCAGTTCAAGCCCAAAAAACTTACAGCGGAGAGGGATTCAAGGTCTCTGTTAAGTATACCTATACAACAAAAGCCCAAGTCCATATTCCGGTTTATTCAACAGCCATAGTAAATAAAAAAAGAAGAGATGGAACATTACCTTCCTATCCGCCACCAACAGAAAATAGCTATGCTCCAATAAAACTTTACTATGAAGGAGATGCCTATTTAGAAAAAGGTAAAAAATACAAGGAAAGAGTCACTGTTAGCAATGTAGGCTCCGGTAGACTGGAGGTAGATAACTGGGGAAGGCAAAAAGTAGATATAATAAAAGTAACAACCCCAATATCAGAACCACAATCAAAGCAGGTTGAGTGTAATAAGGTGGCAGATAAGGTGGATAATAAGTGGATAGCAAACGAATCTAAGATTAAAGAAGTATGTGGAGGCAGTGGAGAAATAAAAGATGACCTAGAGAAAATATGTGATACGGGCAGCGAGATGATAAATATAACTTGTTATCCTGGCTGGGCTAAAGTAAGTCCTATTAACTGCGATGATGTTACATTGAGCAAAGGATACTGCGAGTTTGAAGTAGAAATAACAGGAGATGCACCCGATGAAACAACCATTCCTTTAACCATAGAAGCCACCTACACCTACATTGTTGAAAAGTCTTCAAGCATAACCATAAGACCTTAGCAAATTTAATTTTTTGCTTTTTAATTTTATGCAAAGAATTTTAAGGATAACTTTGCAGGGATTTAAGTCTTTTGCAAGAAAAACAACTATACCATTAGAGAAAAATTTTATTTGTATTGCTGGTGCAAATGGTTCTGGAAAATCTAATATATGCGACGCCTTCCTATTCATATTTGGTAAAAGTTCTTCGAGATTGATGAGAGCGCAAAGGCTAGAGGACTTAATTTTCAAAGGATCAGACAAAAGAAAAGGTGCTGACGAAGCTATAGTTGAAATTGAAATAAATAACAAAGATAAAATACTTCCGTATGAGGAAGAAATAGTCAAAGTTGAGAGAAGGATATCCAAAGAAGGAGTATCAAGCTATAGAATAAATGGTAAAATTGTGCCCAAACATAAAGTAGTTGAGTTATTTAGAGCGCTAAATATATCTCCTGAGATGCATAATGTTATATCTCAAGGTGAAGTGACAAGAATACTAGAAATGGATTCAATAGAAAGAAGAAAGATTATTGATGACTTAGCAGGGATTGCTGAATTTGATGAAAAAAAGAAAAAAGCAGAGAAAGAATTAGAAAAGGTAGAAGAAACACTAAAAGAGCAAAGAATTATCTTAGAACAAAAAGAAAAAATGTTCGCTGATATAACAGTAGAGAAAAAAAAGGTTGAAGCATATAATGAATTTAGTAGAAGAATTTCACATTTAAGATATTCTATATTACTCAAAAAGTTGAATGAAGCTAGAGAGAAAGAAGACAATTTAAAAGAAAAATTAAGTAATATTTTGAAAAAAAGAGAAGAAGTTGAAAAAGAAATAGAAATTATTGACCTTAAATTGGATAGTCTTGAAAAAGAACTAAGAGAGTTAGTATCAAAAGTATTTACATTAAGCAAAGAAATGCCTTTGCTGGAAAAGAAAGAGAGCATAAGAAGTAAGTTAATTGAAAAGCAAAATGCTATTGAATTTAACTTGAGAGAAATTGAAAGATTAAAGGAAATGATAGAAAGAATTAAGGCAAGTAATTTATCAATAGTGGCAAAGGAGATTCTAAATGCGAATATAGAAGGTGTTTACGGAACCGTTTCAGATATAATAAAAGCAAAAAAAGGGTATGAGTTAGCAATAGAAGCTGCCTTATTAGGAAGACTACAAGATATTGTAGTTAAAGATATGGAAACAGCAGTTAGATGTATAGAATATCTGAAAGAAAATAAAATAGGTAGAGGAAGATTTTTGCCAATAGATGAAATTGTAGAGTATGATAAAAAAGATGTTAAAAAAGATGATTTTGTTTTAGGATTAGGAACAGATTTTGTAGAGTATGACAAAAAATTTGAAAAAGTTGTAAATTTTCTGCTTGGCAATACTTTGATAATAAGAGATATTAAAAATGCTAAAAAGTATAGAGAATTTTCTAGGGTTGTAAGTGTAGACGGTTCATTG
>CAZJBU010000015.1:4978-10263 GCA_964544525.1 uncultured archaeon | reverse complement strand
GCAATATTCACAAGTTCTCCGCTTTGCACTATAAAGCTAACATCTCCTACAATTCCAAATTTTCTTCCTGTTTCTTCGCTTACTACTATTTTTCCTATCAAATCCTTTCCATTTGCAAGCATAATTTTATCATGCAAAAAAATATTAATATTTAATGATTTTCTTTATGGCGAAAGAAGCACTAGATAGACTAGCAAAGGAAGTAATGGAGAGATGTGAGAATAACAGAGATAAAATCGAGCAACTAGCGAGAGAAGTGCAGCCCTGTCCCGGAAATGAAAGACCTTCCACTCTTATATTATAAAGAATTTACTTCGCTGCCTGAAATTCTTGAGGAATTAAGAAAATTTAATTATTTTATTGAGAGGCATAAAGAGGAAATCAATAATGGAGGGCTTGCCAATAGATACTCAGAGCAACAGGCAATTATTTTAAGTGCCTACTTTAGCAAAATAAAGCTATATGTAGAATTTATAGAAAAACACTTTTAATTTTTTTCTTTTTAATTTTCTAAATGGGTTTTTACAAATATTTAAGGCAGTTATGGAAAAGGCCAAAGGAGAATTTAGGCTCTATTTACAAAGAGAAACTTATTCTATTCAGAAAGCAACCTGCAATTTTGAGGATAGAAAGGCCTACAAGATTGGATAGGGCACATGCCTTAGGCTATAAAGCAAAGCAAGGGTTTGTTGTGGTAAGGGTAAGAGTAAGAAAAGGAACTAGAACTAGACCTAGAGTAACAAAGGGAAGAAAACCAAAGCATGCGGGAACTAGAATCCCAGCTAAGAAATCTCTGCAATGGATTGCTGAAGAAAGAGTTGCAAGAAAATATCCTAACTTGGAGGTTTTGAATTCCTATTGGGTTGCTGAGGATGGCCAATACAAATGGTTTGAAGTTATATTAGTTGATAAAAATCATCCTTCAATAAAGGCAGATAAAGATATAAACTGGATCTGCGAAAAACAGCATAAAGGAAGAGTGTTTAGAGGATTAACCTCTGCTGGAAGAAAAAGTAGAGGATTGAGAAACAAGGGAAAAGGAGCTGAAAAGATAAGGCCAAGTATAAGGGCAAATAAGGGAAGAGGAAAGTAATATATAGTTTTTTAACTTCATTCTATTATGGAACTAAAAAAGGAAGCTAGAGATTTATTGATAGAGGCCCAAACCCGATCCCAGCAGTTACAATTGCTCACAGCGCAGAAAACTTCTATAGATCTACAAATTTCAGAAATAGAGGAGGCTATTAAGTCTTTGGAAGGAAAGGAAGAAGCTTTCAAGGAAATAGGAGGTATATTGATAAAAGAGGATGCAAAATCTCTTATTGAGGAATTAAAAGAAAAGAAAGAACTTTTGGAAATACAAAAAAAGAACTTTGAAAAGGAGGAGCAAGGATTAAAAGATAGACTAAAGGAGATAGAAGAGAAATTAAGGGAATTCCTTCCTTCTCTGAAGGGAGGAGCAGGATGATAAAGTTTCCTAGGAAGGGAAAAAAGGTTTTAATACTTACTCACCATAACGCGGACATAGATGCAATCTGTGCAAGCCTAGCGCTATATTTCGGGTTTGGGCAAAAGGGAATAAAAGCAGAGATAGGTATTCCAAAGTCCGTGTCAAGACAAGCTAAAAATATCCTCGATAAATTCAATAAGGAGGTTATAATCAATCCAGACCCAACCAAATATGACTGCATATTTTTGTTAGATGCAAGCATTCCTGAGCAAATCTATCCAGTAAAATTGGACAGCTCTATGGATATCTCTATAATAGACCACCACGAAAACAAGAAGATTAAAGGAAGGCAGGAATTTGTTAGCCCAAGAAGGAAGGCAACCTGCGAATTAATGATAAAAGTTTTGAGGGATAATAAAGTATTAATTACCAAAGATATTGCTAATTTGCTCTTAGCAGGAATTATATCAGATACTAACCACTTTAAATTAGCAGATATTACAACTTTTAAATTGGTAATCCAGTTAATAAAGTATGGCGCAAGTTTAAGCTATGCCTTCTCTCTTACTTACAATCCACCAGACTTTAATGAAAGAATAGCCAAGCTAAAAGGAGCAAAGGTATCCAAACTGTATTTAATAGGAGATATCCTTGTCTCTTTTTCTTATGTAGATTCCCATGAGGCTGCTGTAGCCAGAGGTTTATTAGGCTTAGGAGCAGATATAGCGAATGTAATATGTAAGAGAGAGAACGAGTTAAGAATTTCAGCAAGAGCAAATCCAAGGTTAGTGCAAGAATTAAACCTTAATTTAGCAAAAGATATTTTTGAGTATATAGGAGAATTTATTGGAGGTTCTGGTGGAGGACATGACGCTGCAGGCTCAGCAAACTCCAACAAACCAGAGCTTGCAGAAAAGGCAGAAGAAGAGATATTGAAAAAGTTAGAAGAAAAGCTTGGGAAAAAGGCAAAGAAAATTTTTTAGTAGCTAAATCTTTGCCCACTCAACAGGATCTTTGATATATGGAAATTTTTCTCTAAGTACTTGACTTCCTCCTTTAGATCCCTCATTTAGTAAAAAAGCATAGCAATTCTTGCACCTCCCTCTCTCTTGACAAGTTCTTTTTATTATCCCACAGTACTCTCCAAATCCTACCATAAAAGAGATACTAAGTGAAAATATAAATATTTATCCAAACTTATCTTATGGAGTCTGATTTAGAAAATCTGGAGGGAGTAGGACCAAAAACTGCTGAAAAATTGAGAGAAGCAGGCTATACAGATTTAATGGCTATTGCTGCTGCTTCTCCTGGAGAGATAGCAGATGCTATAGATGTTGGGGAGGGAGTAGCTCAGAAAATAATAGAGTCTGCAAGAAAAGCTTTAAAAATGGGTTTTGAAACAGCTTTGGAAATTGACGAGAGAAGGAGCAAGATACAGAAATTAACAACGGGAAGTAAGAATCTAGATAATCTGTTAGGGGGAGGGTTAGAAACTCAAGCAATTACAGAGGCTCATGGAGCATTTGGCTCTTCTAAGTCTCAACTAGCTTTTCAATTGGCAGTGAATGTTCAATTACCAAAGGGTCAGGGAGGTTTAGAGGGAACATGCATTTTCATAGATACGGAAAATACTTTTAGGCCTGAGAGGATAAAACAGATGGCTCGGGCTTTAGGTTTAGATGAAGAAGAAACTTTAAAAAATATATATGTTGCTAGGGCATATACAAGTGATCATCAAATTTTGTTAGTAGAAAAATCAAAGGAAATCATAAGAGAGAAAAATGTTAAACTGCTAATAATAGATTCATTAACCTCTTTATTTAGATCTGAGTATACTGGTAGGGGCGAACTTGCAACAAGACAGCAAAAGTTGAATAGGCATCTCCATGACTTACAAAAACTTTCAGAAGTTTATAACTTGGTAGTTTATGTAACCAATCAAGTTATGGCGAGGCCTGATGTTCTATTTGGAGATCCTACTTCAGCAATAGGAGGACATATATTAGGGCACGCAGCTACCTTTAGACTATATTTAAGAAAATCTAAAGACAACAAGAGAGTAGCAAGGTTAATAGATAGTCCTTCCTTGCCTGAAGGAGAAGCTGTTTTTAGGGTAACAGAAGAGGGAATAAGGGATTGAGTTAGATTATAAGATCATGTTTTCAATAAAGAAGATAAAAAAGATAAAAGAATCAGAACATTATCTCCATGAGACTAAGAGATCTGTTTTGGTAAAATTCTTGTTAGTTCTTATAGTATTTCTTCTCTATTTTGCTTTTGTATCTTTGAAATATGGCATAAACAATGGCTTTTTGGTTACACTTCTAACTTGGTCTTTCTTTGTATTTTGCACTCCAATAGCAGATGCTGGTCTCTTGTTAGACTTTCCTGTTAGATTAATAACAGGCATTAGAATGATATATTCAGAGATAGCTGTATGGATTATAGCTTTCTTCTTAAATCTTTATAGCCTTACATTCAATTCCTTAATATATAACAAAACAGTTATTCTTCAGTTATTTAGATATATCCTTTTGCATCCAATACCTTTTTGGTCAATAATTTTTGTTTCAGCAATAGGAACTTTTATGTCTATATATTTTGGAGATGAGTTAATAGATGTGGCTAGGCATGAGGAGAGAGAGAAATATGGAAAGCACAAAAAGAAATATCATTTGGTTATATTCATTTTTATTGTTGTGCTTGCTATCCTTCTATACGATTTCCTACTCAAAGAGTTAGGAATCAATATTCCAATTTAATCTACAAACACCGCTATTTCCTCTAAATTTTTCCTGGCAGGCATCTTTGGAATTTCCTTTGGATAGCCGAAGGCAAGAATAGCCTGAGGCTCAATATACTCAGGTAAATTTAAATATTCCCTTAATTTTTTATCATCAAACGCGCCAACCCAACACGAACCTATACCTAAACTCCAAGCGTACAACAACATATTTTGAATAGAAGCAGCAACGTCCTGCTTAGAATATAATCTAACACCTCTTTCTCCATACCAAGATATTTCTCTTAAATCTGAGCAAGCAATTACTAAAAAACTTGCCTTTTCCACCCATCTTTGGTTTAAAGCTATTTTTGCAATATCTTTTATTCTTTCCTTACTCCTAACAACAAAAAATTTCCAATCTTGCAAATTACCTGCTGAAGGAGCATATCTACCTACATCTAAAATTTTAAGGATAATTTCTTTCGGTATTTTTTTATCCGAGAATTTTCTTATAGATCTTCTACCCTTTATCGCCTCCAAGACATTCATAAATATTTATAAATTTATAACTACATGAGATTATGGTATATCAGTGCCCTTTTGTTAGTGGAACGCTTTGCCAAATGCTTTACGAGCAAGTACTTCCTTTCCTTTTCAGCTTTGCAGTGATTTATGCTTTAGTGCTTAAGACAAAGGTTTTAGGAGATGAGGAAAAGCGGTATGTGAGAGGAGCAGCAGCAATAATTTCTTTAGTCCTTTCATTCTTCATAATAACGACCACTCCTTACTCTTTAGGTTTAGGGGCAACCTTTGCCCAATTGTTTGCAAATGTTTCAGGAACTACAGTGACTTTCCTAGTAGTGATATTAGGAATTCTAATAGTGCTTGGACTATTTGGAATAGAGGCTTCTGCCTTCTCTGACATAGCAAATTGGAAGAAATTTATTTTGCCAGGGATAGCAGTTCTATTTGTCCTTTGGGTATTGGCAGGAGGAGCAATGGGCTATGGAATATACAGTATATATGACATTTTATGGACAGTAATTATCCTAGGAATAGTGCTCTATGCAGTTTGGTTAGTAGTTGGAGGTAGCGGAGGCGGAGCTCCAG
>CAZJBU010000015.1:0-4878 GCA_964544525.1 uncultured archaeon | reverse complement strand
TTTTTTATTTTTATGACAATACTTCTAAAGAATTGCAGTTTTATTATAACCCAGAATAAGAGTAGGGATATATTAAGAAATTATGATATCCTAATAGAAAATGGAAAAATAGAGGAAATAAAAAAGGATATAAAAATCTCTAGCATAGATTATGAAGTTGTGGATTGTAAAAACAAAATTGTTTTACCTTCATTTATAAATGCCCATACCCATTCTTCAATGACTTTACTTAGAGGCTATAAGGATGATTTAGAGTTACATTCTTGGTTAAACGAAGTTTGGAAGGTAGAAGCTAAATTGAGAGATAAACATTTTTATATTGGGACAAAATTTGCTTGTTTGGAGATGATTAAAAGCGGGATATCTTGCTTTTTGGATATGTACTTCGGGATGGAAAATGTATACCAAGCAACAGAAGAAGCAAAAATAAGAGGTTTTTTAGGTTATGGCATGATAGATTTAGATAATCCAGAAAAAAGAGAAAATGAACTTAAAGAAACTAAAAAATTTATAAACTTTTGTTTAAACAAGAATAATCCTTTAATAAAACCAGTTGTTTCTCCCCATGCAATATATACCTGCTCTACGGATTTACTTCTTCAAGCAAAAGAACTTGCAAGGGAGAGAAATTTACTTTATACCATCCATCTATCCGAAACCAGAAAAGAAGTTTATGACTGCTACAAAAAATATAAAAAAAGACCTGTTGAATATCTAAGCGAATTAAACTTGCTCGATGAGAATTTTGTAGGGTTTCACAGCGTTTGGCTAACAAAGGGAGAAATTTCTATTTTAGGAAAATATAAAGCAAAGGTTGTCCATTGCCCAACCTCTAACATGAAATTAGCAACTGGAGGTTCTTTTCCTTTTAGAGAAATGAAAGAACATAATATTTTAATTGGTTTAGGTACTGACGGTGCTTGCTCAAACAATTCTTTGAATATGTTAAATGAAATGAAAATGGCTTGCCTATTACAAAAATGGTTTAGATGGAATGCATCTGAAATTTCTGCTCAAGAAGCATTAGATATGGCAACAATAAACGGAGCTAAAATACTAGGTATTAATTCTGGAAGTATAGAAGAAGGAAAGGATGCTGATTTGGTTTTATTAGATAAAACACATTTTTCCTTACTACCTTCTCAAAACCTAATTTCTAATATTGTTTTTTCCTGCTCAAGAGAAGCAATTTCTGATTTAATTGTGAACGGAGAATTTGTTATGAAAAATAGAAAAATTTTAAGTTTAGATGAAGAGAAAACAAAGGAAGAATTTATGAAGACTGTTGATGAATTGCTATTATGAGAGTAATTACCTTGGTCTCTGGTGGGAAAGATTCTTGGTATGCTTACTATATAATGCTTCAGCAAGGGTTTGAAATTCCTTGCGTGGTTACTTTCTTACCAAAAAACAAAGAGAGTTTTATGCTGCACCACCCTTTCGCAGATAGAGTATCTTTACAAACAAAAAAAGCAAATCTAAAACATTATATTTTTGAAGTTTCTGGAGAGAAGGAGAGAGAAATAGAAGAAATGAAAGAGCACTTAAGAAAAATAGTTGGAAAGGAAAATGTAGAAGGTTTAATCTGCGGAGCAATAAGGAGCGAATATCAAAAACAAAGAATAGATTTCATTTGCGAAGAACTCGGTTTGATTTCTTATTCTCCATTATGGCATAAAAATGAAGAAGAGTTAACAAAAGAGATAGTAAGCGATGCTGGATTTGAATTTTTGGTTGTTGAAACCTGCGCTGAAGGAATAGAAAAATGGAAAGGAAAAATTATCAACAAAGAAAATGTTAAAGAATTTATATCAGACTTAAAAAAGGCAAGATGCAATATTAGCGGAGAGGGCGGAGAATATGAAACCTTTGTTATAAAAACACCTTTTTTTAGTAATATACTACTTCCTAACAATAACAACTTTTTCAAAAAATCTTTATAAATAAAAAAAAGTTAAAGGAAATAATGGATTTAAAGTATTTGTTAGTAGCTCTATTATTTTTAGCAGTTATTTCCCCTACCTTTGGGTATCAAATCTCTGCCTCTACATCCAAAATAGTTTACACAAAAAGCGAAAATTTGAGTGTATATGGTACTTTAGGAGTAGCAAATGAAAGTATAACTGTTGGCATTTATTCTTCTGATAATTCTCTTTTGGATTCTTTTCCTGTAACTACCTCTTCTTCTGGAAAATTTTCCTTTGAATATTCTTTAGCATCTTATTCCGAAGGAAACTACTATGTTCTATTGCAGAGCGGTTCAGACAGCTTAAGGTTGGATTTTAGGGTTGTGGAGGAAAGAGCTTTTGTGCTTCCCTTTTTTATAGAAAATTCATCTGAAATATATGCTATTGGTTTAGGTGGTTTACCAAATGGCGGGAATTTCTCAGATCTTCTTGCTTTAAATAATACAGGAATAAATTTTGGAAGCAAAGAAGTAAACGGAAAAGAGTACTATTTCGTTACTTTAGATCAAGATTTTCCTGGCTTCTTTGATACACTATATGTAGATGATGATAAGAATTTCTCATTGTACGATGATACAGAGGACGGATCTTCAGAGTTAGAACAGCAATACATAAAGCCAGGAGATATGGTTAAATTAAACAACTCAAAATATCAATTATTGGAAATTGGAAATAGAGGAAAAACTTTGCTTTTAACAAAAACAATAGAGAAATCTACATTTAGTCCAGGAGAGGATATAACCTTGCTTGTCTTACTTGTTTCAGAGGACGAAAATAGAACTTTATTAGGCAATAGAGAAATTTCATTACAAATTTACAAGTCTACCAATCTTATTTTGAATCAAACAGCGCTAACAAATTCCTATGGATATGCTATTTTTTCCTTCAACGCTCCAAGCACAACTGGAGAGTACAGAATTATAATAAATGATGGTATGGATTACATGATATTTACTGTAGAATCATTTAAGTTCTCTGGGTATGTGTCAAACCTTGCAGGTACGCCTATGCACGATTTCGCACCAAAAACAAAAGTTAGGATTAACGCTATTGCAAAAGATCAAAATGACAATCAACTTGATCTTCAGGAATGTTATGCTATCATTACAAAACCCAATGGAAATAAGGTAAGAATAAACCTCACCAAAGATCAATCAGGAATTTATTATGGTATTTTCGAAGATACAGAGACAAAGGGGGTATATGGTGTAAAGTTAGTTGGAAATTACAATGGCCAAGAGCAAGAGTTTTTAACAGGATTTGAAATAGTAACAAGTTATCTCCAAGTTGTTGCTTTTAATCCAGAGTTTATGGACAGAGCTGGAAAAGAAGGTTCTGGTTTCGAAGTAAACTCCTTTGCACCAAATTCAAATGTAAGTATAATGGTTATGTTGGTAGGGTCTGGAGGATTTGAAGGACCTGCTGGTCCTAATGTAATGCCTATAGATAATCCTAATACATCTGAGGATGAATGTTCTAAGAGGCTTTCATTGATAGAATTAAAGGATAAGTATGGGACTTCCTACTTATCAATAGCAGACTATCAATTCATGAATGTTAGCAACGCGATGGATTTCTTCAATGTTCCAAAAGAGGAGAAGGCATATACCCCTCAACAAATGTTTACTCAGTGCGTCCTTATAATAAGAAATCTATCAAAGACAGGAGTATATAGAGTAAAAGTGAAGCATATAGGACTAAATAAAGTTGCAGGAGATAATTTTGGAATTCAAAATGTATTAGCTTCTGGTTATCCTGTTGGAGATAGCGGAGAAGAATACTGGTTCAACGCCCCAAATACTACAGTTAACATAAAATTGAAGATAATTGACCTAAAAACAAGGGAACTTTTGCCTTTGTCTAATATCCTTGAAGCAAAAGTTATTGGAATACAAAAAGAATTCCCTGAATTCAAAGACATGTTCGAAAATGTGAACTACAGAAATAAAGTAAACGATAGTTATAACAATGCAACAGGAATATTAAAATTCCTTGCACCTAGCGAGGAAGGTTTCTATACATTGAAATTCAGGTTTAAGGTAAATTACTATAACAAAACAGAGGAAGGTACAGGAAAGGCACATTTCATGCTTAAGAAATACTTTATCTGGGCAGAGCCTCAAACAGAGAGTGGAAAATGGTACTTTAGTTCCGGAGAAAATATAACTCTTAAAGTTCACATTATCGACGCTGATTTAGCTTCTGGCTATGGTTCGGAATCCTGCTCTGGTTGCGCAGGTTTAGTTGCTACAGTAGAGCATTTAAGAAATGATCAGTTAATGAAAGAAATAGATCCTCAAGATTATTCAGTTATCCCAGGTGCAGTTGTTAATTCTACCTCTGGAGCAACTGTTAAAATTATACCTACCAAAGAGCTTCCTACTGGATGGTATGGAGTAGATATAAAAGTTGAAAACCCTGATAACCCTTCTGAAACTTATTTTGGTTGGGGATGGTTTGAGATTAGAAATTTCTTTATAGATGCTATACCTGCCTCATACAAGAACGGAAATCTAACAGCAAGTTGGGAATTTTATCAGTTCCCAGTTGGAAAACCAGTAATACTTGTAATTATAGGAAGAAAACCTCCTGCTTGGGAACCTATACCTTTAGATAATGTTGAGTTACAATCTTTGTTGAACTTTGGATCTTGGCCTCCTTCAGAGGTAAATGCTACCGTAAATATTTCAAAGAAAACTGTATGGATGTATGATGATAAAATAGGAGATTATACTCCAGTAGATAATGTATGGGTTTTGAATATAACAGGAATTACAGAAGAAGGAGAATATCAAGCAAATATAAAAGGAATATATAACAACACAGAGGATATAGGGGCAGCGTGGTTCTCTGTGTCTTCTTATATGCTAAAAATGTACTATGAGGGAATGGATACCTGGCCTCATATCTT
>CAZJBU010000014.1:0-10290 GCA_964544525.1 uncultured archaeon | reverse complement strand
TTGTATCCTTACGTGCATCTTTTGTTTGGAGCTGAGCCTTCGGCCAAGACAAAAGCAATTGAACTAAAGGATAAAATTTTAGAATTGTTAAAGAAAGAAGGGTTTGATGTTGGAAGAGCGCCATTTGGCTATTACAAAGGATTTAAACTTAAATGCAAAGGGCATCCATTAAGTGAATTATCAAGAATAATTGGTGGAAAAGAAATTAAGGAAGAGATTAGTAAGGCTTTAGAGGAAGAAGAGAAATTGAAGTCTTATTGGTATATTTTGGATACAGAAGGTAATTTGATTCCTGTAGAAGAGTTTGATTTTTCAAATTATGAAAATCTAAAAAAGTTTGCTGATTATGAAATTGCCAAAGTAAGAGCTGTAGATAAGGAACCTATACATGTAAAGTTAATGAGAAAATTGGAGCTTGTGGATTATGAGCCAGGAAGTGATCCTGGAAATTTAAGATGGTATCCAAAAGGTAAATTAATAAAATCGTTATTGGAAGAGCATGTAACCAATATTGTTTTGAAATATGGAGCAATGGAAGTTGAAACCCCAATTATGTATGATTTCGAACATCCTAACTTAAGTAAATACTTACATAGATTTCCTGCAAGGCAGTATATAGTAATTTCTGGAAATAAGAAATTTTTCTTAAGGTTTGCTGCATGCTTTGGTCAATATCTGATAATGAAGGATATGACAATTAGCTATAAGCAACTACCTGTTAGATTGTACGAATTAACTCATTATAGTTTTAGGAGGGAACAAAAAGGAGAGCTCGTAGGCTTAAGAAGGTTAAGGTGCTTTACTATGCCAGATATGCACACCTTTGTTAAAGATATTGAGCAAGCGAAAAAAGAATTTTTTGAACAATACAAACTATGTATTAAATGGATGATAGATTTAGGCTTAGACTTCGAAGTTGCTATAAGGTTTGTGAAAGATTTCTATGAAGAAAATAAAGAATTCGTTAAAGAATTAGTAAAATTAGTTGGAAAACCTGTGTTGATAGAGATGTGGGATAAAAAACCTTTCTATTTTGTTATGAAGTTCGAATTTAATGTTGTTGATACTCTTGATAAGGCAAGTGCTTTGAGCACTGTGCAGATAGATGTTGAAAATTCTGAAAGGTTTGATCTCTGCTATTATGATGAAGATGGAAAAAGAAAACATGGTTTAATATTGCATGCAAGTATTTCTGGGGGCATAGATAGAAATCTCTATGCCATTTTGGAACAGCAGTGGATAAAAAAAGAAAAAGAAGGTAAGGTGCCATGTTTCCCTCTTTGGCTTTCTCCTATTCAGCTAAGATTAATTCCTGTCTCTGAAAAGTTTAATGAGCATGCCATAAAGTTAGCTGAAGAATTAGAAAAAGAGAATATTAGAGTAGATGTCGATGATAGAAATGAAAGTGTAAGTAAGAAAATTTTCTTTGCTGAGGAGGAATGGGTGCCATACATAGTGGTTATAGGTGAAAAAGAATTGAAAGGTGAAAAATGGAAAGTAAGGGTTAGAGAAGAGAAAGGAGCAGTTAAGGAGATGGATAAGGAAGAGTTGATTAATATGATTAAGGAAAAAACCAGAGGATATCCTTTCAAGCCATTACCTTTGCCAAAGTTAGTATCAAAAAGACCTGGGTTTGTTAAATAAAAATTAAAAGATCATACTAAACTTAAGAACCTATTTATAACTTTGTCTTTTCCCAAAAGTAAAACCAACCTTCCGAATCTAGGACCTTTTTCTTTATCGATTAGTATTTTATACAAAACTGAAAAGGTTTCTTTTGGATCAAGGTTTAATTCCTTTATTGTATTATATGTAACTTGTAAGATTTCGTCTTCATCTTCTAAGTCTTTTATTTTATCTGCAAGCTCTTTTAATAAAGGTTTGAACTTTCCTTCAATATCTATTCTGCTTTCGGAGAAAGTTATTTTGAAATTTTCTGGTGCATAATTTTCTACCCAGTATTTTGCTCTTCTCAATCTTGAAATTACTGCCTTTTTATCTTCATCGCTTAATTCATCCTTTATATGTCCTGTCTTTTTTAACAATTCTTCAACTTTCCAAAACTCTTTTTCAAAATCTATTAGTTGTGCTATCTGAGAGGCAAAGCCATATTGCAATCTGAAAGGCTTTTTTGAAGGTAAAGAAATCATACCCAACTGATAAGCTCTTATTATGTTCATCCTTTCTCTTTCGTTCTTTTCTTCTTCCTCTCCAAAGTAAATTCTTTCATATCTATCAAAATCGTCATAGGTAGGAATAACAGTATCATCTAAAGGTATTGCAAATTCCTTTTCTGGTCTTGTCTTTACATATAACCATCTTAAAACTTCTGGCTCATATATTTTCAAAAGTTCAGAGATGGTAATTACGTTCCCTTTGCTTCCACTCATCTTCCCTTTCTCTCCCTTAAGAGAAATAAAATTATACATGAAATAAATAGGGGGATCATATTGGAAAATTTCTTCGCTTATTATGGATCCTGTGTCTCTTGATGAACCTGGCATACTGTGATCTTTGCCTCCTGGCTCAAAATCAACTTTATACTTAGCCCACCTTGCAGGCCAATCTACGCGCCATCTTAACTTTACATTCCCTTTTGAGGGAGAAGTAGTGCCTTCAAAGTTGCAGTTTAGACAAGTATAAAAGATAATCTCCCCTTCTACTTTCTTTATAGTTGTTGTATCTTTCTTACAATTTTCACAATATATTTGTATTGGATACCAATTCTCGGGCAAAGGTTCTTTTCTAAATCTATTTAAGATTTCTTTTATTTTGTCTCTGTTTTGAAGAGCTATTTTAATCTCTTCTGCATAATAGCCTTTTTGGTACAAAGAGGCTTGAGAAATCAATTTAGCTTCTATACCTAATGATCTCATTTCTTCCTCTGCAAGAGAGATAAAATGTTGAGCATAGGAAGTATGGCAACCCCATGGGTCAGGGACAAAACAAACTGGCATCCCTATGTATCTTTCAAACTCTCTTGGTACATCAGCAGGAACTTTCCTAAATCTATCATAGTCATCCCAGAAATGCAAATGCTCAACATCTTTCCCTTTGTCTTTTATTGCTTTAACTACAAAAGCAACTGTCAAATATTCTCTAAAATTTCCAGCATGCACTATTCCAGAAGGAGTTATTCCAGAAGCGCAAATTATCTTATCTTTGCTCTTTGCAGAGGCTCTTTTTATAATATCTTCTGCTACTTTATCTACCCAAAAAATATTTTGCATAATGTAAGGTACTCCTTAAAAATTATATAGAAAATTTCCCGTAATAACTGCTAATGCGAAATTAGGAGTAATGCTTGCCCAAGGAAACAGATATGGCATAGCTCTAAATATAGAGATTATCTTTTCATATATCAATTCATAAATTTTTTTCTTTTCTTTTTCCTTCTTTTCTATGTTAAGATAACCTATCTTTACATCAAAATTTCCTTTTGATTTTACTATCAATTTTATCTCATTGTAATTTCTGTAAGCTGTAAATCTATTTTTTTGGCAATGCTGCATATTCTTATCTAAAAATATTTCCCCGCTATGTACATAAGGACCATATTCCAGAATGTAATATATTGTTGAAGGAGTTTCCCTATTTTCTATGCAAAAATAAACTGAAAAGTTTTGATTTTCTGTAACACTTTCGTTGAATTTAAATTTAGATATTTTTATTGATTCTCTTTTCCTAACAGGAAATATCTCATCACAAGCCATTTCTCCCCTATATATCCATACTCTGTATGCACCTGGCCTTCTCGGTAATTGCAACTCTGAAATATCTTTTCCTAAAATGCCATAATCTGTTAGTACATAAAAATCTTGCTTTGGATATAGAATGGTAAGATGATTATTATCTCTTTTGATAGCACAACTAAGCTTATCTAAAAATAAAGAATCTATCTCTATTTTATACTGCCATTCTCTCTTTCCATTTATATATAAAGAAATTGGGCAAATATACTGTTTGTTAAATAATCCGGGCCAAACAAGAAAATACAGTTTGGTTTCATTGCATAAAGGGAGAGATATTTTCTCTGGAAAGACATTGAGAGAAGGAATTCCCTCCTCATTTACACAAGGAAATAACTCAAAAGAATATTCATTACAAAAATTCGGATTAAAGTTGAGAGAAATAATGCCATACCTTGGAAGTATTGTTGGCGAGGTTACGCTAAGGCTATATTCAGAATCTCTCGTATCTCTGTGCAATATTTTTATGTCAATTGAATCTATTGTCCATTGATAGGATACATTATACCCTCTAATAGATATTCTATTAAAAAAAGGTTGACCCTTAGAATAATAGAAAGGTATATGCAAATTGTCAAGATAAAAAAATTCATGAAATAAGATATCTACTGGATACCATTGGTTGTCTAAATAAATCTCATTCCAAGCATGAGGTCTAAAGGTATTATTTGAGTATGCATATCCATACACAATTCTATTAGGGATATTCTGAGAGTTCAATAAAGAGGAATAAAAGATAGCAAACTCATCACAAGTTCCCTTTTTCTTCTCTATAACTTCTTTAGCAGATAGCACTATATCAGAATAGTTGTGGTCATATTTTATGAAGTTCTTAACAAAATCTGCCAGATAGTAAAGTTTATATGTAAGGGAATCTCCAAAGAAATTTTCATAACTATATTTTGTTATATCTGAGTCAGGTTCAGTTAGATTACTATGCCCAGAAAAAGTTTCATTAAAAGTAATAATTGATGGATATTTAAAGAATAATCTTTCTTTTGTTTCTATAAGGTATGTAATCCGGTATGTGTAATTTCCTGGAGTTAGAGATGTAGCGTATATTTCTAAATAATTGTTTCCTAGCCTATCTTTCTTTATACCCATAGAAAAAATAGATGGTGTTATAGAAACACTAAGTATGGTCAAGAATTCAGATTCTTGAGGCATTTGGTGCACAATAGTTAAATTTGTTACAAGTCCTGAGGATATATTGATATGTCCTGTCTCTGTAACTTTTAATTTTGCTGAAAGTGGAGAATCCAAACAATATAATATTCTCAGAGAGGCAAAGAAAGCTAAAATGATAAGAAAGATTCGGGCTTTCAATAAAAACCCTTTCATAATCTAATATTATGATAAGTTATAAAATAGATGAATTAGCAAAGAAGATTAAAAAAGATGAAGAGATAAAAAGAAAGATGGGTTCTTTTCTAAGAGGACTTAATCTATTCGAAAAAGTTAATAAAATGGATATCGGAAATTTAAAGATTGGTGGAGAAGATTCAGGAGTAGTAAGAAGAAGTACTCATATACAAGACATAATATTTTTGAGGGCTATTGCAAGTATATTTGTATACAGAGAATCAAAACTACAAGATGTAATTTACTTTCCAAGTAAAAGCCCAGAAATAAAGATAGAAAATGCTCCCGAGAATTTAAATGAATTTGAGTTCAGTATATTCTGGGGATTGAGAAGGATTTTTGCAGAACTTGAGGTTTCGATAAATGCTATAAAGAGATATTCCCCAAATTATTTTCTGATGGATGGAAGCTTATGTATTCACCCAATGGAAAGACCAAAAAAAGAAAGTGAATTATACAAGTATTTTGAAGAAGTCTCTGAGAAGTTCAAAGAGCTTTTTGAGATATGTAAAGAGAAAGATTGCACTTTAATTGGAGTAGTAGAAGATAGCAGAAGTAGTAACTACTGTAATTGGATTATAAGCAATTTGTTAAGCAAAGTGCGTAGCGAAAAAGCTAAAGAAGTTATAAATGTATTAAGCAAAAGTAGAGATACTAATTTACTGTATTATGCCTTGGAAGTTGGTGAAAAAACAAAGGGTTTAAATCTTCTAAAAGAAGTGAATTATTTTTATATCAAAGTTGTCTCTTTCGATAGACCTCTAAGAATAGAATATCTAGATTGGGAAGATGAAAAAGAAGTAGCAAGTCTTATATATACCTTATCATCAAAAAATAGAAAGTATGGTATGCCTAATGTATTAATAGAATGTGACTTAAAAGCAAAGATAAGTCAAAATTTGGTAGATGCTTATTTAAGAGAAATTAGTATGAAGACAGGGCTAAGAGATCTTTTATTTCTCAGAAGGGAAAATAGACCTTTTTAATAATGCTCTTCCCAAACAACCTCTAAAGTTATGTAGCTATTACCTTTCTTTGGAGGGCTCTCTAAAAATTTGAATACCATATAATGCAAATGAGGTTTTATCGACCAACCGACATTACCACTATATCCTATAACTTGCCCCTTTTTAACAATATCTCCTTTTTTCACTAATATACTCTTTAAGTGTCCATAAAATAAGTACTCTCCATTTTCATGCTCAATAACAACATAGTTTCCATACCATTCCTCTCGAGGTAATTGATTTTCAGAAGGAGTATCATAACCAGAGTATCTTTTAGTAACACCGGTAAAAACATCAAATACTTTTCCGTCCAGCGTTGCTTTAACTTCTGTTCCCTCTTCACAAAGAAAATCTATCGCATTAGATTCATCATATATTTTATTATCAACTTTGTATTTTCTATGTCCAGGTGCTTCCCTAGTAACGATTTCTTTTATTTTATCTTTATCAATAGGCAAGATATATACATTTTTAGTTTTCATTATTTAATCTTTTTAATGAATAAATTTATGTGCAAGAAATGTCTAAGGATCTTAGAAGAATGTAGTAAAATCTTGAGAGTAGAAATCAACCAATTACCTCGAGTTATAAAAAGATTTAAAGATGAAACTGAAGAGATGAAGAAAAAAATACAATGAAAAAAAGAAAAATTCCTACAGTAGCTTTTTATCCTGGAAGAAAAAAAGAGGAGGAACAATCATTAGGATTTCACTATGTGTGCAAAATCTTAGAAGATAAATTTTATGTCGAAAAATTGCATCTAGAGAAACTGAAAAAAATAAGTGTAGATTGGGTTTTCTCAAGTTTGCATTTTGAAAATCAATATCCTCTTTTTCTTAAAACTATGGAAGAATGGAAAGAGAAAGGCAAAGTTGTAGTAGGTGGCCCAGCACCTTCTTCCAATCCATATCCTTTATATTACCTTGCCGATTATATAGTAATAGGTGATGCTGAAGGCATAGATTTTTCAAATATAGAGGATAATCCTTGTGTGTTCATACCTGGAAAAAAGGAGAAAGTAAAAATAAATAAAAGTAATTTTGAAAATTTGGAAATACTACCTATACACATAGGGAAAGACTATTGTTTATTAGAAATTGAAAGAGGATGTAGATTTAATTGTAAATTTTGTCTTATAGGATATTTGCAAAAGCCTGTAAGAATACATAACTTAGAGAGATACAAAGAAATTCTAAAAGAAAGAAAAGGAATTAAGAAAGTGTTTCTGATTGGCTCTGATATCTTTTCCCATCCTCATCTACCAGAGTTCTTGGAATGGTTAGCAAGAAATAAGTATCAAGTTGCAATTCCTTCTCTAAGAATAGACATAGCCGAAAAATATCTTGAATTATTGGAAAAGTTGAAAATAAGACAAATAACTTTGGCTCCTGAAAGTAGCGAAAGAATAAGGGTTGCGTTAAATAAAAGTATATATGACGAAGCCATTGAAGAACTGGCAAAGAAAATTAAGGTGAGAAGATTCAGAAGTATAAAATTGTATTTCATGCTTGGCTTACCTGAAGAGGAAGATAAGGATATTATGGAAATAATCAAACTAATAAAGAAAATTAAAGAAAGTTCTGGAAAGAAATTGAGAATAACTTTCAGCGCATTTGTGCCTAAGGTAGGAACGCCCCTCCAATTTTCTAGGATTTTTGAAATTGGTAAATATCAGCAAAGAAGAAAGATAATTAAAAGGAATTATCCTAAAGCATTTATAGCAAATCCAAAACATGCTTATGTTCAATCTTTGCTAAGCATCGGGGACAAAGATATTTCAAGATTGCTCTTATCTTCCTACAAACATGGATTAAATTATGTAAAATGGGAAAGGGTGGCTGAAAAGTTAAAAATAGATATCGAGAAGTATCTTGATGAGAAAGATATGGACTTCTTCAGATTTTTCAAAGTAGATTTAGGTATTAAATTTGAGTGGCTGTACAAAGAGTATAGAAAGTATTTAAACAAAGTAAGCTAAAATATCTTGGGCAGAATTTCTAATTTTTCTAGAATAAACCAAAGGGTAAATATTAATATTATCAAGCCAAATAAAACTAGATTAAAGTTCGAAATTTTTTGATTAAATATGCCTGACTTTATGAGAACATATGCTATATAGAGAAATGTTATATCCCTCACAAGGCTTCTTATACCCATATAAAAAATTTATATTTTTCTATTTATGAAGAATGAAACCGACAAAAAAAGAGAAACTCTTCAAAAAATAGTGAATTTATGTAAGAGAAGAGGTTTTGTATTTCCATCCTGCGAAATTTATGGAGGTTTTTCTGGTTTCTATGATTATGGCCCTCTAGGTGCAGAAATGAAAAAGAATTTAAAAGATGATTGGTGGAATAGATTTGTTAGGCAGCGAAGTGATGTCGTTGGCATAGATGCTTGCACCATAAATCATCAAAAAGTTTGGGAAGCTTCTGGTCATGTGGAAGGTTTTACAGACCCTCTAATAGAATGTAAAAAATGTGGTTTGAGGGTTAGAGCAGATCATCTAATAGAGGATGTGTTAAATATAAGTGTTGATGGATTTTCCTTGGAGCAAATAAATGAAATTATTGAGAAACATAATATAACTTGTCCAAAATGTAAGGGAGAGCTCACCCCGGCTAGAAAATTTAACCTAATGTTTAAAACCTTTGTAGGACCTATTGAGGATGAGGCACATATTGCATATTTAAGACCAGAAACTGCACAACTTATGTTCACTAATTTTAAGCTTGTGATGGAAACTATGCGTCTTAAATTGCCTTTTGGCATTGCTCAAATGGGGCGAGCTTATAGAAATGAAATATCTCCAAGAGACTTTTTATTTAGGATGAGAGAATTTGAGCAGATGGAGATTGAATATTTTATTCATCCTGACAAAATAAATGACTGTCCATACTTAACGCAAGAAATCCTGGACTTTGAAATTAATATATATAGCATAGAAATGCAACAAAATAAAGAAGGTCATAAAAAGATGAAGCTTGGAGAGGCTATAGAAAAAGGTATAATAAAAACAACTTGGCACGCTTATTGGCTATATGAAACTGTTAAATGGTTCTTGGATTTAGGAATAGATAAAGAGAAACTAAGGCTGAGGCAACATTTACCAGAAGAAAGATCTCACTATGCATTAGATACTTGGGATATTGAATATCTATTTCCTTTTGGATGGAAAGAAATTCATGGCATGGCAAATAGAACAGACTATGACTTAAAGCAACATATGAAATTTAGTGGCGAAGATTTGACATATTATGATGAAGAAAAAAAAGAAAAGGTTGTGCCACATGTTATAGAGCCTTCCCAAGGTGTAGATAGAGCTTTCCTTGCTTTTTTGATCGATGCCTATCATGAAGAGGAAGACAGAGTTGTTCTAAGATTACATCCAAAACTAGCCCCTATAAAAGTAGGTGTTTTTCCTTTAGTAAGTAAAGATAATTTGCCAGAAAAAGCAAGGGAAGTATATAATATGCTGAGAAAAAAGTTTGTAGCTTTTTATGATGAGAGTGGAAGTATAGGGAGAAGGTATGCAAGGCAAGATGAAATAGGAACTCCTTTTTGCATAACTATTGACTATGATACTTTGCAAGACAATACTGTGACTATAAGAGACAGAGATACCAAGGAGCAGATAAGGGCAAAGATAGAGGAGTTAGAAGATATTTTAAATAGATTGATTAATGGCGATTTGTCATTTAATGAACTTAAAGAAAAAGGGTTATGAAGACTGAAGAAATAATTGGGTTGCTTGGGATGCTTTTTGGAATAGTGATTTTAGCTTATCTATTGGAAGCAAATCATATTCAAATTTTATGTTTGGCAGGGATAGCAATAGTGGTATACTATATAGCTATAGCAAAGAACATTCATGTAACTATAGGAGGTTCTATATTTATTCTAGCCTTATTGATTTACCTATTATCTCTCCTAAAGCAGCCTACTTTGAATTTTTCTCTAAATGTAAATATACCGATAGTACAATTGGTTATCTTATTCATTATAATATTCTGCATTGCTCTGGCTTATGGTCTAATTTTAAGAAAATAATCAACAAAAGACTTATGTTTAAAAGATAAAATCTAAATTAATATGGCGGGAGGCTAGGCCGGGTGGCTAGGGCCCACCTGTAACCGCAAGCGCCCTATACGGCGGGGCCGAAAAGCCGGGGA
>CAZJBU010000013.1:5484-11159 GCA_964544525.1 uncultured archaeon | reverse complement strand
ACTATTTGGACAGATGTTATTGCAGGCTACCCGACAGAGGATGAAAATGATTTTAAGGAAACACTAAATTTTCTAAAAGAGGTAAGATTTGATAATGTTTTTGTATCTAAATTTGGTTCTAGGCCAAAAACACTTGCAAAGAAATTAAAACCTTTGCCTTCCCAAATTGTAAAAGAAAGAAGCAGGATTTTATCTTCATTGGCAAGGCAAATTTCGTTAGAGAAGAACAGAGAATGGATAAATTGGAAAGGAGAAATTCTGATAGATGAGAAGGTATCAGACCATCTTTACAAAGGAAGAAATTTTGCATATAAATGTTTTGTTGTGAGTAGCAAAGAGAAAATATTGGGAAAGTTTATTGAGATAAAGGGAGAAAAGGCGAGCTTTGGCGGAATTATATCTTCTATAATGTAAGTTTGCACCTAAATTTTCTTTAATAATCCTAAAATAAAAATTTTATGCAAGATAGAAAAACCTACTATTATAAAATTTATCAAGAAGAAGAAATTAAGGCAGCGGAGATAAAAACTTTATACCAAAAACTAGCAAAAAAGGCAGGAAAAATTTTAAGGATAGAGCCTGACGAAAAAACAAAGCAAATTTTGCAGGAAGCAATAGATTTTGCCCATTTAAATATTACTCCTTCAGATGCCGTGTCTTTTTCCATATTGTTATTTCTTATTTTAGGTGTAGTTGGAATTGCTCTTTTTTTTCTAAACATATTTTCCTTAGTATCTTTAATGTTGTATTTTTTAGCTGTAACTCTATTAACTTATTACTACTACTATTATCCGGTTAGGCTTAAGAAAATATACGAATTAAAGGCAGGAAGTGAGCTGGTTATGATGATTTTGCATATGGTAATTTATATGAGGAATTTTCCTAATTTGGAGGGTGCCGTCAAATTTGCTAGTGAAAATCTTTCTGGACCTCTTGCTTTGGATTTGAGAAAATTATTATGGGATGTTGAAAATGCTGTTTACAATTCTATGGAAGAAGCTCTTTTGAATTTTTCATTAAAATGGAGAAAGGATTTTAGGGAGTTGAGTGATGCAATAAATGCAATTATCTACAGCCTATACACTTCTGGCGAGAGAAGAATCGCTATGCTTAATGAGTCTGTGAAGATAATCCTTGATGGTATAAAAGAAAGATCTGAACAATATGCTTTGAAATTAAAATCACCTATCGAGATGGTAAACGCTTTAGGTATATTGCTCCCTACTTTAACACTTACAATGCTTCCAATAATATCTATTTTTTTGGGAGATATTGTATCTGTAAAGGTTTTAATCGCCGGGTACAATCTTTTACTTCCTATGTTTTTAATTTTCATTATAAAGAATATTCTTGATGAGAGAGTAATTACTTTGCCTCAGCCTGATATTTCTCTACATCCCAATCTTCCAAAGAAAGGATGTTTTAGATTATATAATCTAGAAATTCCTTCTATACTTGTTAGTATTTTAATCGCAATACCTTTTTTAGCTTATGGTTATAGTGTTCTGGAAAGTATGAATATATATCAATCTTTAGTAATATCATTCGGAATATTTCTTTCAGTAAGTTCTTATTTTTATCTTAATTCCTTTCAAAAAGTGAAGATAAGGAATGACATTTTAAAGCTAGAGGAAGAATTTAGAGAACTTTTGTTTGCTTTAGGTCAAGAGATTAAAAGGGGAATTCCTTTGGAATCTGCTATTGAGAAAGTAATTCCTACTTTAAGAGGAACATCTTCCAAAAACTTCTTGTCAAAAATTGTTGATAACATAAAGTTTAGAGGATACTCCTTGAGGGAGGCTGTATTTGGTAAGGAGGGAGCAATACATAATTATCCTTCTAAGTTAATTCATTCCATAGTAAGGGCAATAGTAGATGCGGCGGAGAAGGGAACGGAAATAATAAGCAGAATTATGCTCAGCATTTCCAAATATTTGGAAGATATGCACAAGTTACAGAATGAAATCGAAGAGAAATTCTCAGAGATAGTAGGTAGTATGAGTATGCAGGCAAAGATTTTGATTCCTTTTCTTTGTGGTATTATGAATGTCTTGGCATATATGATGATAAAGGTAATAACCCAAATTGGGGCTACAATGAAATCTTTACCTATTACCAACCAAGCAGCAGTACCTTATGCAAGTTTTTTAGCCTCTTTATGGCAGAGCTTATCTATAACTCCAGCATCTTTTCAGATAGTTATGGGTATATATGCGCTAGAAGCAATTGCCATACTTTCTTGGTTTATTAATGGGATTATTGTTGGAGAGGATGAAATTTCTTTGCACTATACTATTGGGAAAAATCTTATGTTCGGTGGTATATTGTATATCCTAATAACTTTAATAGGATTGGTAACAATAGCACCATTTGCACTTTCAATTACAACATTAATAAAATAATTTTTATCTCTGTTTATGGGATGCAAAAAAGGTAGGGTAGAGGTCAATCTTGTAGTTGCTATTATACTTTCTGCGATATTGTTTATCCTTCTGATTGCAGCTGGATTTGTAATCTATTCGAAAGTTTTAGGTTGAGACTATGAAAAGGATAGCGGTAATTGATAAGAAACTTTGTAATCCCAAGAAATGCAAATTAATTTGTGCAAAGGTATGTCCAAAGAACAAGGCTAATGAACAATGCATTTTCCTTGATGGAAATGAAGTAAGAATCCAAGAATCTCTGTGCATAGGATGTAATATATGTGTTAAAAAGTGTCCCTTTGATGCTATTAGGATAGTCAATCTTCCTTTAGAAGAAGCAAAACCTATTTTTAGATATGGAGAAAATGGATTTTGCCTTTTTTCTTTGCCATTACCTCAAAAAGGCAAGATAAGAGGTATATTGGGCGCGAACGGAATTGGAAAATCTACTGCACTAAAAATTCTTGCAGGGATAATTAAGCCTAACTTAGAGGAATTACCTAGGTTAGCAAGAGTATATTTAGAAAAGAAAAGGGAGGTATCCTATAAACCGCAAGTTCTAGAAGAAGTCAATAAAGAAGAAATAAAAAGAGAAATTGCAAATCTTTTAGGACTAAGAGAGGAGGCTATTTCTGGTGGAGAATTGCAGAAATGGAATATTGCCAAATGTTTATCAAAGGAGGCTGATTTGTATATAATAGATGAACCTTCTTCCTATTTAGATATAAAAGAGAGATTGAGAATAGCAAAAATATTGAGAGAATTATTAAAAGATAAGGAAGTTATCGTTGTAGATCATGATCTATGCTTTCTGGAAATGTTAGCAGATGAGGTTTTTATATTTTATGGAGAGAAAGGAGCATATGGTTTTTGCTCAGATATCTATGCTATTGGTAAAGGGATAAATGCTTTTTTAGAAGGATATCTTAAGACTGAGAATGTAAGAATAAGAAGAGAACCTCTTTTATTTCAGAAGCAATTTTCTCCTGATGCTTTAAAATCAGAGGAGATTATCAAATATTCGCATTTGGAAAAAAGGTTGTGTAGCTTTGTTCTTGAAGTTGAAGAAGGTAAAATAAAGAAAGGTATTGTTACTGGCATAGTAGGTCAGAACAGCATAGGAAAAACCACATTTGCAAAACTTCTTGCTGGTATTATTAGACCAGACAGCGGGAAAATAGAGAAAAATATAAAAATAGCATATAAGCCACAATATCTACAATCAAAGGAAAAAGTTAAAGTAAAGGAAATTCTTCCTATGAATAAAGAACTCAAAGATGGTGTATATCTTAAGTTAGGAATAGATAGTAAAATACTAGAAAAAGAGTTGTGCAATTTGAGTGGAGGGGAGCTTCAAATAGTTGCTATTGCTCTATGCTTATCTAGAGAAGCTGACTTGTATTTGTTAGATGAACCAAGTGCATTTTTAGATGTAGATCAAAGGTTAAATTTAGCAAAGATTTTGCAAAAGTTGTGCGAAGATCATAATAAAACGGTTGTTGTTATAGACCATGACATCCTTTTCTTAGATTATTTATGCCATGAAGTTATACTATTCCTTGGCAAACCGAATATAAAAGGGATTGCCAAAAAAGCTTTATCAAAGAAAGAAGCCTTAAATTTATTTTTGAAGGAGTTGGATATCACAATAAGAAGAGATAAAGATACTTTTAGACCAAAAATAAATAAGCCGGGCTCTAGATTAGATAAAGAGCAAAAAGAGAAAGGTCTTTTCTTTATAGATTAACTTACCTTAGGAGGTTGCTGTGATATATTCAATTGTTTCCAATTACTCTCGATATAGTAAACATCTTCTCTAAGTTTTTCTAATTCCTTTTTGACAACACTTTCCTTTGCGAATTTTAGTTTTGGTACTCTTATAAAAAAGTCGATTAAAATCGCTTTAAGTTCAATATCTAACGGCAATTTTCTTATAAACGAGGTAAGTTCTTCATAGCTAGTTTTTGATGAGAGCTTATACTTTTTAATCAACCCTTTCTTTAACTTTTCTGCGAAATTTATTACCTGCTCTTTTGTATATACTGGCCTTGGATCTTCTGGCCCTGAAAGAAATATTTTCATAATTTCTTCTCTTTCAATCTCTAAAGAATTTTTCTCCAATTTTTCTTCCCTTCTTTTTTTGTATATAAAAATTGCTATTATAGCAAGACCTATTGCAATTGGTATTATGCTCATCATAAATTTAATATAGTTTATTATAAAAATAGTTTTTATGAGGTTGGATAAACTTTTAGCGATAGTGTTGCTAAGTGCTTTTTTGCCAGTGGTGCTAGCAGAAAATGCAGTAATTTTAACCACCAATGTATCCTATGCGGATTTTGCAGTAGGTTCAGTGGTTGGCGAAAAAATAGGTGCGCCAGTATTCTCAATACCGAAGGATAAAATACCTAGCGAAGTTATGCAAGAGATAGAATCTCTAGCGCCAGAACAAATCTATATCATAGGAGGGCCTGCTGTTATAAGCACCAGCTTAGAAAAGGATCTATCAGAAAAATATAATGTCACTAGGATTTGGGGAATGACAAGATTTGGTACTAGTGTAGAAGTGGCAAAGTATTTTTGGCCAGAGGGAATAAATAAGACAGTAATTGCATTTGATTTCCCAGATATTCCTACAACAGACAAAAATCCTGTGGATATAGTTATGTCTGCTAAAGAGTTGGCAATTGAGGAAGGAGTACCTCTCATTTTAGTGCCTTACCATAACCTACCTTTAGAGGTAGAAAAAGCACTTAAGGAATTGGACGTATCTCAAGTTATCCTGGTTGGAAATGGAGATAAAGAGGTGCAGGTAGATTTACAGAACCTTAGTATTAAAGTTAAGGATTGGAAAAAGAAACCGTTAGAAGTACAAAGAGAAATTTTACTGAGAATAAAAAAAAGAGTAAAATCAATGGTTCCTTTAGTTGTAGCAGCAAAGAGATGGGACGAAAGGATGAGTGTACCATTTGCCCCTGGAAATTCTTCAGTTATAATAGTATCGAATGAGAGTCAGATAGATGTTTTGGTGGATATGTTAAAGGAAATGAACGCCTCTAAAGTAAAAGTTGTTGGAAATCCGGAACTTGCAGAGAAAATAAAAACGGCTTTAGAAAATGAAGGGTTTGAGCTTGTGGTAAGCGTAGGAAGGCCTTTAAAATTGCAGGTAGGATGGATTAAGGAGCATAAGCAAGAATTAGTAAAACTAAGAGAGAAATATAAGAAAATAAAAGAGAAAGTAAGGAAATTATT
>CAZJBU010000013.1:0-5474 GCA_964544525.1 uncultured archaeon | reverse complement strand
AAAATAAGAGAAAGATGTTTATTAGCTTACAACAAAACAAAAGCGATACTTGAGGATTTGAATGAATCTCAAGAAACTATGCAAAGATTAGAGCTTTTGAAAGAAAAATGCTTGAATTACTCAGAAATTAATCCAGAGAAAGCCATAGAATTGCGTGAGAAGATTATACAAATAGGTAGAGAAAAAGTATATAACAAATGGAGAGCGGAGAAGAAAGTAGAATATCTTAAGAATATTCTGGAAAATGAAATGGTTAGCAAGAAAGCTATATTAAAGAAAATTGTAAGGAAATTAAAAGAAGTTCCAGCGGTAGGAACTATTGCTGAAAAAGAGAAAAAATTCTGTGAAGAATTAAAGATAAAAATAGATAAGTTGGCATCCGAAGGGAAATATCTACAAGCAAAACTCCTAATTAACAAATTATCAACTAAATGTAAACAAATCAATAAAGAAAAAATGACAAAACAAAAAATTCAAAAGTCTGCAGTATCTAAAAAACCAGCTATCAATGTAACAGTTAAGCAGAAAAAGTGAAGTATAACTTGGCCTTTTGAACTTTACTTTTTATTTTTTTATATATAAATTTAACCAATAAAATTATGGCAGAGAAGATATGCGTAATGTCTCCTAAAGGCGGTGTAGGAAAAACGACATTAGCATTGAATTTAGGACTACATCTAGCAGAAAACCATGAGAAAAAAACAATTGTTTTTGATTCAAATACTCATGCAGCAAATCTGTCCTTTTACTTAGGGTTGCCTAACTTACCAATAACTTTAAATGATGTAATAAAATGGAATTTACCAATAGAAAAAGCAATTTATGCATATTCAAAGAATTTTCATTTCGTACCAGCGACTATAAGATTTGAGAAAAAAACAGATCTAGTAAATACAAGTTACTTTAAGAAAATGGTGGATAAAGTTGCTCCATACTATGATTATGTTATATTTGATTCTCCACCTGGAGTAGGAAAAGATGTAAAAACCTTAATTTCGCAGAGCGATAGGGCAATAATGGTTACCACTCCAGACCTACCTACAGTAGCTACTTGTCTAAAGGGTTCTTTCCTTGTGAGGAAACAAAATAAACCTCTAAGCGTAGTTGTAAATAAATCCTTAGGTTACAAATATGAACTGCCTTTAGAGGAAATAGCAGAAATGTTAAAGCCAGATGAAATTCATGTGATACCTTTTGACTTCAAAGCAAAAGAGGCAGTTGCAAAAAGAGAACCTTTATTCCACAATAGAAAATCAAAAGTAACAAAGAAAATAGAACAAATAGCTAGAAGTTTAGTGCAGGATATAGAGCATGAAATAGAAGCTGAGAAAAACCTATTATTGAGAATATTATCTTTTTTCAGGAGATAGTTTGTTTTTATTAGTTTTTTGGGATTCATTTTATGAAAATTGGTTTAGTGGGCAAACCTAATGTAGGAAAAAGTACTTTTTTTAGGGCTTCTACTTTAATTGAAGTTGCTATAGCAGATTACCCCTTTACCACCATAGATGCTAATAAAGGTTATAGTTATGTTAGGGTTGAATGTCCTGATAAAAAATTCGGGTTAAAATGTATGCCAAATAAAGGTTTTTGTATTGATGGAAATAGGTTTGTTCCTTTTGAATTAGTTGATGTAGCTGGTTTAGTTCCAGGTGCCAGCGAAGGTAGAGGTTTAGGAAATAAATTTTTAGACGATTTAAGGCAGGCAGATTGTTTGATACATATTGTAGATGCCTCTGGCAAAACAGATGAGGAAGGACGATTATGCGATGATCATAATCCTTTAGAGGATATTAAGTTTCTAGAAGATGAAATTGATAAATGGATATTGGGAATTATAAAGAATAATTGGAGAAAAATATTCAACTTAGAAGATTTGAATAAGATTTTGAGTGGCTTAAAAATAAGGCCCGGGCAGATAAAGGATATTATATCTGAGTTGAACTTTGAAGAAAATCCAAGGAAATGGAATGATGAGCAATTAGAATGTTTTGTGAAGCAATTACGCAAAAAAACAAAACCAATTCTTATTGCTGCAAATAAGGTAGATCATCCTAATGCTCAAAAGTATTTGGATAAATTAAGGGAAATAGGGGCTATACCTTGCTCAGCAGAAATTGAGTTAGCATTAAGAGAGGCAGCAAGAAAAGATATAATAAAGTACATCCCCGGCGATAGTAATTTCGAAATTATAGATGATAGTAAGCTTACTCAAAAGCAAAGACAAGCCTTAGATTTCTGTAAGAGTTTTTTAGAAAAGTTTGGTAATACCGGAGTTCAGCAGATTTTAAATAAAGCGGTATTTGACATTTTGAAGTATATTGTGGTTTATCCTGTTGCAAACCAAAAATTGCAAGATAGTGAAGGTAAAGTTTTGCCAGATGCTTTTCTGATGCCTCCAAACTCAACCGCATTAGATTTGGCTTATGCCATACACAGCGATTTTGGAAATAAATTTATAGCAGCTATGAATTTGAAAACAAACCAGCGAGTAGGAAAGGACTATATTTTGCAAGATGGAGATATCATCCAGATAATCGCTGGAAGATAGTTATATTACCCATAATAATTCTTTATAGAATTTTGAAAATATTGTTCTTGGTGAAGAAACAACATATTCTTCGCCGAATTTTTTCTTTACATATTCAATTAAATCTTTATCTCCATCAGAAATTGTGAAGAATTCGCCTCCTCTCTTTTTGATAACTTGCGCAACACCTTTATCAGAATAATTATCTCCAGCACCTTTAATCTCTTCTGGATTATATTCCTCAACAATCTCTTTTGTCTTTTCTTTCTTGCCTTTTCTATCTGAGAAGAAAGAATCTTTTTCAAAACCATATATTCTATTGTATAAAATAAGCAAGCTATTTGCTGTTATTTCTATTCCATCTATTCCTCTATATTCTAAGCAATCCTCTATTATATTCTTTGGAGCGCCAGAAGATAGTATAACTGCTTTACCATCTTCTTTTCTTGATAATTCTCTTAAAAAATGTTCTGCTGTTTCTAATATGCACTCTGAATATTTTGGTATGTCCTTCTCAATCCAATTCCAATAAGGTTTCAAACTAAAAACCATTCTTTCAAACATCTCCAATATTCTCCTTTCATATCTTTCTTTGTCGATGTCTGCAATTTTCTTATATATCTTCAAAAAAGGAGCAACAATTCCATATAGATACAATTTTCCTGGGATTGATGAATTCTTTGCAATGCTCCAACCCATCCATTCTAGCACCTCTCTTCCTACTAAATTTAACTTTTTCAATTTCTCTTTCTCTGGAGCAGAGATTATACCATCATAATCAAAAATAAACAGCTTTCTTGTTCTACCCATAAATAGTTAAAAATATAAATTAATAAAAAAGATTATTTTTAGTTATATTGTTTATATTATGGCTGAAATAATTACCCTTATATCGAAAGATGGAAAAACAAAATATGTTTTGAAAAGGAAAGATAGGATAACAATAAATGAAGGAACGATTGATTTAGGGAAATTTGATATAGGTGATTTAGTGAAAACAAGTAAAGGCTTTGAATTTTATCTTCTTGAGCCTAATCTTTTGGAATTGTATGAGAAGTTTAGCAAGCATGCACAAAAAACACATATAAAAGATTTAGCTTTTATTTCTGCGATTTCAGGAATTTCCTCTCATTCTAGAGTTTTAGAGGCTGGCTTAGGCACAGGCTTTTCAGCAATCTTTTTTGCAAATTTGGTAAAGCCAGGAAAAGTTATTTGCTATGAGGTTAGAGAAGACTTTATTGAGAAGGCAAGAAAGAATATAAGAATGGCAGGTATGGAAGATTATATAGAAATAAAACAAAAGGATGTTTGTAAAGGTATAGATGAAAAAGATATGGATTTAATTTTTTTGGATTTTGCTGAGCCTTGGAAGGCAATAAAACATGCTTGGAAATCTTTAAAACCAAGTGCTTATCTTTTTTGTTATTGTCCTAATATAACCCAAGCCCAAAAGGTTTTGGTAGAAATGAAAGGAAAGTTTGCTGATATTAACCTAATTGAAAGTTTTGTTAGAGAGTGGGAGTTTGATGAATGTGCTAAGAAAATTTTAAGACCTAAACATCAAGCATTAGTCCATACAGCTTTTTTAGTTTTTGGAAGGAAAGTAAAAATTTAATTATTAAAATATTATTTAGGGCGATGATTAAAGCCCATGATTTTGAAAAATGATATACCTCAGGGTAAATGAGCCCTATCTCTTTAGAATAAATATCTTTGTAGGTAAATCTCCATAGATAACTAATCTCTCTTGCTCTATTTCAAAATTTTTCTTTTTGGATAATTTTTTCAATAAAGAATCTTCAGAGGTTATAATAACTAGTCTTGCTTTTTCTTCTTTGCTTAGCCATTCTTTTGCTTTTTCTAAAAGATTTTCATAAAGTTTTGGTATTGTTCCTTTTTTTCCAATTCTAATGCCATAGGGAGGATTGGTAATAATACAACTAAATTCCTGATTTAGCTTTATTTTTTCAATTTCTCCATGAAAAAATTTTATGCATTCTTTTACTTCAGCATTTTCTGCATTTTGCTTTGCCCCTTCCAAATGCTTTTTAAACTTCTCTATTCCAGTTAGATTAAGAGTTCTTTCATATTCTTTGAATTTTATCTTCTTCTTTCCAAATATTTTTTCGAATGCAAATTCTCTATTTTTTCCTGGAGGAATACTTTTTCCTTTCATAGCAGCTTCTATTAAAATAGTTCCACTCCCGCACAAAGGGTCAAGTAAGCTTCTTTTCCAGTTCCATTTTGCTAACTCAAGCATAGCACAAGCTATTGTAGTATTGAGGTGAGCTGGATGATTATAAACTCTCCACCATCTTTTATGCAAAGCTTTATCTCCAGTCAAATCTAAACCTAGGATGAACTCATTTTCCACAACTTCAGCTCTTATGATAACATCAGGATTATTTAAATCTACTTTTAGTCTTTTTCTTTTAGTTTTCAAGTAGCTATCTATTATTCCTTGTCCTACTTCTCTAGCTATATCTAAAGAAGTAAAGCCATGCTTTCCTACTCTTTTTGCTCTTACAGCAAAGCTTTGCTTTTCTTGAATAAAGGAATAATCTACTCTCTTAGAAATATTGTAAATATCTTCTAACTTTAGAAATTCTTTTCTTTCTAGCAAAAGCAGAACTCTTTCTAAAAGCCTACTGAAATAGTTTAATTTCCAGACAAGCTCTTTTTTTCCTTTGAAAAAAAGTTTACCTTTTCCTTTTCTTATTTCTTCAATTTTTGCACCATATTTTTTTATTTCTTTTGAGGCGAGATCTTCTATTCCAGGAACACAGGTTGCGTAGAATTTCATAAAAAGTTTTTCTTGGATTTATTTAATGTATTCTTATCCTTTAGTGAGGAGTAAATAATCGAATAAATTTTTTAGAATAAGGATATTTTAGAGGAAACAACAAAAAATAAGAAATAAAAACTATAGGAAATAATGTAAACT
>CAZJBU010000012.1:0-11227 GCA_964544525.1 uncultured archaeon | reverse complement strand
ATTTTTTTACTTGTTATAGAGCTCATACAATCTTTTTACCCTTTCTAAGGTATCTGCCTCTTCTGGGCTTTTGTCATCTCTAAACCTGACTAATTTTGGAAATCTTAAAGCAAAGCCTGAGTTGTAATTAGGTGATTTTTGAAGTTCTTGAAAGCCCACTTCTATAACCAAAACAGGCTTTAATTTAACTTCCTTTCCTTTCTCTGCAATAATGTAAGGTTTTAAACGTTCAGTTATTTCCTTAAATTGTTCATCTGTTAGGCCGGTGCCCATTTTACCTATTTCCAGAAATTCTCCAGTTTCTTCATCTCTAACAGCTAAAACAAAAGAGCCTAACCAATTTGCTCTTCTTCCTTCTCCCCATTCCGCTCCAACTATAACAACATCCAACGTTTCCTTTTCAGGTTTTATTTTGTACATATAGCCAACTCTTTTTCCAGGTTGATAAGGGGCAAGGAGGTTCTTAATCATTATACCCTCTTGACCTTGGTCTAAAGCACTTTGATAGAATTCTTCAATCTCTTTTATATCTTTTGTTTTGATTTGTTTTGCTAGTAAAAATTTTCCTTTCTCTTCGTCTATGACTTCTTCTAAAATTGCTCTTCTTTCCTTAAATGGTTTTTTCCAAACCTCTTCTCCATCAACATAAATACAGTCAAAGAAGTTTATCTGGATAGGAATCTCTTTTGCCATTTTCTCTATATCATATTTTCTATGGATTCTCTTTGATAACTCTTGGAATGGTAAAGGTCTTCCTGTTTTTGGATCTATAGCCAAAGTTTCACCTTCTACAATACCCTCAACAAACAAAAGGTTTTTCCTGCAGAGTTCTACCAAATCAGGAAATTGAGCAGTAACATCTTCCAATCTTCTCGTAAATAGCCATATTCTGTTTCCTTTTTTCTCAACCAAAGTGCGCATACCATCATATTTTATTTCTATTGCTGGCTCTTTAGCATCTTCAATTGCTTTCTCTATGGATTCTGCTCTTTCAGCAAGCATAACCCTAATAGGCTTTCCTATCTCTGGTTTTACAGATAACAAAGCTTCTTCTCCTTTCTTTGCTAATTTTGCTACTTCTCCAAAATCTACTTTAAAGTTATATGCGTGTTCTACCTTTTCTCTATCTACGCTAAACGCTTTAGCAATAGCCTCTAATAAAATACCTTCAGCTACTCCAATTCTTAAATCTCCTAAAAGAGTTCTAACCAAATATTTAGCTTCCTCTGCTTCAGCAAAATTTAGCAATCTGGAAATCAAAGAAATTTTCTTGTCTTGAGATTTTTCTCCAGTACATAAACCAATATTCCTTAAGTTTTCATAAACTTCCTGGATAGTTAACTTCTTTTTCAGTAGGGCTATTTGTTTTCTCTGTTTTAAAGCTTCTACCGCAACTTCGCCTAAATCTCCTGTTTTTTTTAGTAGATCTAACAAGATGTTTTGAGGCACACCAGTACATTTTTGAATAGCTATAATCATCATTTTCTCAGCTACTCCTAACTCTAAATTCTCCCAAGGCATGAAGATATTGCCTTCAATAAGTCTCAATAGAATTGGTAATTCATCATCTTTTGCGTCTTTTAAAAAGTTAGCAAGAATGTCTATTTTCTCTAACTTTTTTGAGGTGGACTCTAACTTTTTGTATACTTCTACTAGCTTAGAATACTCCATAATTATAAAAAACTAATTTATTTAATGAAAGGTCAATGGTATATAATAGCGTTAATTATGATTTCTTATATCTTATTTTTTACTTCTGAGATACAGAGGAGTAGATATTATGTAGAATTTAAGGATATATATTACGAAAGGTTGGAACCTATAATAAATTTAATGGAAAAATTGAACGAAACTGTGAAAAAGGCTGAATGCCAATATTTAGAGCAAGAGGTGAATGACGTATTGAACAGATTTAAGGAAGCCAACAAAGGAAAATGGAATGTTATAGCTGATTTTTCTGTGATAGGGTGTGAGGTAAAGTTTCATACCTTAGAGTTGAGTGACTTCAGAATGGTTCTAAAAAAGGAATCTTTTATATTAAGGAAATAAGTAAAGTATTATGAAAGTATTTGAAATTTCTTTTGAATGTGGGAATAAAGTAGGGGGAATTCATACAGTAATATCGAGTAAGGCAAGGGAAATGGTAAGATTATTCGGGAAAGATTATATTTGTATAGGATTTTATAATGAGAAAAGGGCAAAGGAAGAAGTTATCCCTGAAAAAATTCCAGAAGAATGGAAAAAAGCATTTGAAGAATTGGAAGGTGAAGGTATAAGGTGTATATATGGGAAATGGTTGAAAGGTGGAAAAGCAAAAATAATTCTGGTTGACTCAAAAGAATTTGAGAAAAGAAAAGTTAATGAAATAAAAACAGAGCATTGGATTAAATACAAAATAGATTCTTTGTTTGTAGGGGAAGACTATAATGAGCCGGTTGCATGGAGCTATGCAGTTGGAAAATTATTAGAAAAAATAGGTTCTTTTCCATATATAGCTCATTTTCATGAATGGTTGAGTGGAAGTGCTCTTTTATATTTAAATGAGAGAATACCTGATCTTCCAAGTGTATTTACTACACATGCTACCTTTTTTGCTAGAGTAATAGGTGCTAATGTTGAAGACGTAAAAAGGTTTAAAGAAGAGGAGATTGAAAGGAAGGCAAAGGAGCTTGGAATTATAGCAAAACATCAGATGGAAAAAGTATGTGCCCAAAAGGCTAAAGTTGTAACAACTGTAAGTGATATTACGAAAATAGAAGTAGAAAAAATTTTGGGGAGAAAAGTGGATATAATTACTTATAATGCATTAGATATGTCTTCTATGAAAAATTATGAAGATATTATTGCTGAAAGCGAATTGTTGAGAGAGCAACTGGAAAAATTTTTAATAGCATATTTTTCGCCATATTATGAGATAGATGTCAAAGATAAACCTATTTTATTTACATGCGGGAGATATGAATTTTGGAACAAAGGATTTGATTTATTTATAGAAAGTTTGAGAGAATTGAATGAAAGGTTAAAAGGTAAAACAGAAGTATTTGCTTTTATTTTAGTACCTAGTGATGTAGGAGAGGGAAAAGAGGAAGTGATGGAAAGTATTCTTTTATTTGAAAGGTTAGAAGAAATTTTGGATGAAAAATTGAAGAATGTAAAAAAAGAGGTGCTATATAAAGTTGGTAAAGGAGAAGAAGTAAGAAAAGAGAATATAGTAGATGAGGAATTGGTTGCAAATATAGAAGGTATAGCAAGTAAAATGAAAAGAAGAGGATTGCCTCCTCTTTGTCCTTTCCATTTGAATTATGATGAAAGGAATGATCTAATTTTGGAAAATTTAAAGAGGTGTGGATTGGATAATAGAAAGGAGAATGCTGTAAAAGTTATCTTCTATCCAAGGTATTTAAAGATAAGTGATGAAATTCTAAAATTAAATTATAGAGAATTTTTGGAAGTAGCAGATATAGGAGTTTTTATGTCAAGGTATGAACCTTTTGGCTATACTCCATTAGAAGCAAGTGTGTATATAACTTGTTCTATAACCAGTGATTATGGTGGATTTGGAAATCTTATTAGGAGGTACGGAAAAGAAGGAAATGGAGTGTGGGTTATAAATGCTGTAAATAGAAAAAAGGAAGCTATAGTAGAGGAAATAGCTAATGTGCTTGAGAATCTTTGTCTTCTTCCCAGAGAAAAATTAGAAGAACTAAAAATAAATGCAAGAAAAAGTGTAGAAATTTTTGATTGGAAATATATGATTAAAAATTATTTAGATGCTTATAAATTAGCTTTGGAGAGAGCGGGAATAAAAGAAAATAAAATTTTGATATAATTATGTTGTTTGCTATATTAGAAGAGATAAAAGAATCCTTTAGAGATATTGGTATAGAAATAGAAGATAAACACCTTGAAATTGATAAGGAAGAGGCAGATATTGCATGTAATATTGCATTCAAACTATCGAAAGAGAAAAAGGTTCCTCCCAAAGAGATAGCAAAGAGTATCTTAGAAAAAATCAAAGAAAAAAGGATTGTTGGTATTGAAAAAATAGAAGAAAAAAATGGATACATAAACTTTTTTTTGGATGCAGAAGAATTGTTAAAATATCTAATAAAGAATGTGAGCAAAGATAGGAAAAAAACAGCAAAGGGTGAAAAATATGTTATTGATTTTTCTTCTCCTAACCCAGGAAAACCTATGCATTTAGGCCATATAAGATCTACAATACTTGGGGAAAGTTTGGCTAGGCTTTTGGAGAAAATGGGGAAAGAAGTGATAAGAAGTAACTATATGAACGATAGAGGATTGCATATTGGGAAATTAATTACTGCCTTAGAGATTTGGGGTTGCAAAGATATCGATAAAATTTCTCAACCAGAAAAGTACCTTTTAGATCTCTATGTTAAAATAAATAAAGAAATTGAAAAAAATCCTGAGTTAGAAAAGAAAGCAAAAGAATGGATAAAAAAGATTGATGAAAAAGATGAAAAGGCAATAGAATGGTTGGAGAAAATATATAGGATAAGTATGAAAGGGTTCTGCGAAATTTATGATTTGCTAGATGTGAAATTTGATGAGATAATTAGAGAAACTGAAATTGTTGATATAGGCAAAAGCATAGTGAAAGAAGCATTAGAAAAAGGGATTGCAAGAGAGGAAAAAGATGGAGAAATAATTGGAGTACTTGAAGAATATGGACTACCAAATTGTGTTATATTAAGGAGTGATGGCTCCCCGCTATATATAACTAGTGATTTTGGCTTGATGAAGTATAGATATAACAAACATAAGTTTGATAAGTGCATTTATGTCACCGGGATGGAGCAAGATTTACATTTCAAACAACTTTTCAAGATTATGGAGCTTCTTGGATATGAATTTGCAAAAAAATGTGTGCATATTGGTTTTGGATATATTCATTTGAAGGAAGGAAGAATGAGTACGAGAGAAGGAAGAGTTATCTTATTAAGAGATATCTTAGAGGAAGGAATAAAAATAGCAAAAAAGGAATTGGAGAAAAGGAGCGAGAAAGATTTAAAAGAGCAAGAAGATATAGCAAAAAAGATTGGTATTAGTGCAATAAAATTTGCAATATTAAGCACTTCTGCTCAAAAGGATATTGTGTTTGATTGGAAAAAATTTATAAATTTTGATGGATATTCTAGCGCATATTTGCAATATGCATTGGTGAGAGCGAAAAGTGTACTAAGAAAAGCTTCTGATTTCAAAATTGAGAAAAAGATCTCTTTGAATGGCAAGTCGGAGGAAGAGGAAAAGAAATTAATAAAGAAAATGTTTTATTTTGATTATTATCTTAGAAAGGCTTATGAAAAGTTGGATATAAGTGAGTTAGCAAATTATAGCTATGAATTAGCAAAAACCTTTACTGAGTTTTATAGTAAATTACCTATACTAAAAGCAGAAGAAGATATTAGGAAGGTAAGATTATCTATAACAAAACTTTTTGAAAGTACTATGGAAGAATGTTTGCATATTCTAAATATAGATGTAGTTGAGGAGATGTGAAGCAAAATGATAGAAGAAATTATAGGAATAAGTAAATATTATTATCGCCATAGAGGGATAGGAGGTGTGATTAAGACTAACCTAAAGGATTTCATCGTAGTTGAGAAATATTTAGATGACCTGTCTAAAGAGGGCAATTTTGCTGTATATATTCTGAAGAAAAAAGGGAGAAATACCATAGAAATAATAGAAGAAATTTCCCAAAAATTAGGAATAGATATTAAAGAAATAGGTTTCGCTGGCATAAAAGATAAATCTAGCATTTCCTTACAAAGGATTTCTATACCAGCTAAATATAGGGAAGATATTTGCAAATTGAATCTTAAAAAGGCTAAACTTTTCTTTATTGGATACAGAAAAGAAAAAATAAGAAAAGGTTGTCTATTAGGAAATCTTTTTGTTGTTACTATAAGACATGCAAAGGGAGATATAGAGAAATGGTTGGCAAAGGCTGAAAAATATTATGATACCCTTGAAGATTTGGATGGGGGTTTGGAAAGGGGGCGGAGCCCCCTTCCAGGGAAGGCGCCATTATTTATAAATTACTATGGTCCTCAAAGATTTGGAAATCTAAGACCTATAATGCATATAGTAGGAAAATGTCTGGTAAAAGGTAAAGTTGAAGAAGGTATAAAATTGTTTCTTGGGTTGTCTTTTCCTTTGGAGCCAAAAAAGACAAGGGAAGCAAGAGATTACTTTTATCAATATGAAGATATTAACACGTCTCTTAAAATATTCCCAAAGGAGTTGTACTATGAAAGGAGAATTTTAGATTTTCTTTCAAGGAAGAATAAAAAATATGAAGAAGCTTTGAAAGTTTTACCAAAAAGTTTGCAAAGATTATTTATTGATGCTTACCAAAGCTATCTTTTTAATAAATTTGCATCAAGGCTAATAGGAAAAAGAAAATACGCCTGTTTGCCAGGATATAAGATAAAAGATTTGTCAGAGGAAGAGAAAGAAGTACTTGAAGAGGAAGAAATTTCTTTGCATGATTTTAGGATGGACCATCTTCCTCACCTAAAAGGAAGAGGAACATACAGGAAAATAGTTGAGAGCGTAAAAGATCTTTCGGTATTATCTAAAGATCCTGTAAGGCTTAGGTTCTTTCTGAAAAAAGGATGCTATGCTACTTCCTTTTTAAGGGAAGTCATGAAAAAAGATATTTTCCTTTTAGAATTTAAGGCGTTCCAAGCAAAGTATTCAAAAAGTGAGTTGAATAAGAAAGTAAAAGAATTTAAAAAAATAATTGACAGTATTTAGAAGGTTACGGAGTTGTAAACAAATGGTATTTCTCAGCTTTGCCTTTTTCTAATTCTATTAAAATTCTCTTAGCAATTACCTTCTTTATATCTGGAATAGCGCTTACCCTATTATTTATATCTTGAAAGGACTCGAAAGGCTTTTTTGATCTTTCCTGTAGGAGAAGTTGTATATTCTTCTTTCCAACACCAGGCAATAGTTCTAATTGATGCATCCTTATTGTTATCTTTCCAGCACTATTTATAACTTTTATGATATCCTCCTCATTCTTCTCTACTAATTCCTCAATTACCTCTCTCAAATTATTTCTTGCAAAGTTTGTGAGTTGATTAGCGGATAATCTTCTTCTTATCCTAAAAGATTTATCGTCTAAGTTTATAATTTCCTTGATCTTTACAGGTTTCGTGCCGGTTAATTCTAGCAAAGTATATTTTTTGGTACCTACTCCTTGGATAATAGGCTCTATTCTTTTCATACCAGGGTATCCCCTAGGTAAATAGTCCAGAACTATAACCTCCTTTTCCCTTTCTTTATCTTTTCTGAACATTTTTCTGAACATAATATTTTTTATCATTTATATTTAGCAAGAATTTCTAAGATTTTATTAATTTCATCTTGCTTTAGTGAAATCTCCTTCTGAGGAAAGAAATTTTCTAATTCTTCCTTTAGGTTGGGCATTATATTTATAATCTGAACTATATGCTCATCTTTCAATATAGGTACAGCCTCTTTTATCTCCTGGAACAATTTGCTTGCAGTAGATGGAGAAACCTTAGTAACTTTGGTTAAATACTCATAGGTTTGTGTTTGCTCGAAACTTGCTTCTCCTTCCTTAACCTTTTTATGTAACAAATCTTTTGCCTCTGCCCAAGTTATCGGCTTCTTATTTATTACCTTCATAGTTCAGCTTAACCAAATGTTCAGGAGTAACAAAAAAGGTTTTTATTTTATTTCCATCTTTCATCTCTAAAATATAGGCTCTTCCTCTCTTTCCTACAATCCTACAAACTCTACCATGATATCTTGGATGAGGAAAGTTGTGCGAAGAAGGATCTATAACTATAGCAACATAATCACCATTATTAAATTTCCTTAAATATTTTGTTATTCCCGAGTTTTTCCTTCTATCCTTCTTGAGTTTATGCCTAGTTTTTGACCTAGGACCATGACCAAATCTTGCCATAAATCTTAATAGAAATTTTTTAAATAAAAAAGAATTAAGCCCCCATAGTTTAGCCTGGACAGAATGTGGGCTTGCGGAGCCCATGGCCCCGGTTCAAAGCGGGAAATCCTTCCAAACCCCTAACGAAAATACTTCCCTGCACCCTGAGAATAATCTTACCTTATCGACCCTTCCGTACCAAAGAAGGGGACAAGCCCCCTTTCCAAACTTCCTATTTCTTAAATAGCAAATATTTCTCCGCACCCTGAAAATCCGGGTGGGGGCGAACTTTAATAATATTCTTGAGAATTACTGTTTATGAAAATCGGATATATTATAGTTTTAATAGTAGCAGTAAGTTTAATCTTTGCTATAGCTTTTATATTAAACCAGAAAGAATATAAAGAATCTGGAAAAAAGGAGGCTTGGCTCCCGAATCCAGCTGCATTATATTGTGGATACTTAGGATATAAATACAAAGTAGTCAATACTGAAAAAGGGCAAGTAGGATATTGCATTTTCCCAGACAATACCTCTTGCTCAGCATGGAAATTTTTTAGAGGAGAATGCAAACAGGAATACACAGCATGCAAAAGGATTTATAATGGCAGTTTGGTATATGAAAATGGTACATTATTTTGTATTTTTGACAATAGAAAGTGTAAAGAATTTCTGCTTGCACAAGGAAAATGTTAAGGAGAATTGCTTGCGTATTGATGGTTGTTTTAATAGCAATAAAAATTTCTTTCTCCTATCCTAATCCAGCCGCATTATATTGTAAAAGTTTAGGGTACGAATATGAGATTATAAAGACTCCTAAAGGAGAAAAGGGTATTTGTAAAATAGGTACTATAAAATTCTATGCATGGGATTTGTATAGACTCTCTGCAAAGACCAAGCAATATACCTCCAATACATTTACATTAAACAAAGAGAAAAATGCAAAACTCCAGAAAAGCTCTTTTTCTTCTGAAAACAACTCTTTTCCAGCTGCATGGGATTGGAGGAATGTTAGCAATAGAAATTTTCTTACTCCGGTAAAAGATCAAGGTCTTTGCGGCTCCTGCTGGGCTTTTGCCGTTGTCGGAGCATTAGAAAGCAGATTCAAAATAAACCTAAACAATTCCGATTTTAATCCAGATTTATCAGAGCAACAATTAGTATCTTGCGATAAATCCTGCTATCCTCCTCCTTGGAATAACACATGTCAAGATGGATGTGGAGGAGGTTGCCCTGACCTGGCGTTAGAATATATAAAAAATAACGGCATTTTAAATGAAAGTCTCTATCCTTACACTGCAAGCGACTCTCCATGCAATCTTAGTAATATAACAGATTGGCATAATAAGACCCATAAGTTAATAGATTGGTATTATGTAAATGATAGCAATGAATTTTGGACTAATGATAGTTATATAGCAAACAAAACAAAAGAATATCTGGTAAAGTACGGACCTATAGTAGTTGGATATCACATAGTTTGCTCAGACTTCTTTAGTTATAGTTCCGGGATATATGAGCATACTTGCAATGATAGAGATGGATGGCACGCTATGGTATTGGTTGGCTACAACGATATTGAAAAATATTGGATTTTAAAAAACAGTTGGGGTATAGACTGGGGAGAAAATGGTTACATAAGAATGTCCTACAATGAAAGTTTGCTAGTCGGTGAATATATAAATCAGACGGACTGGGATTTAGATAATGTTAGTGATAGTATGGATAAATGTCCTTTTGAATTAGGACTCAAAGAATATCAAGGTTGTCCAGACACTTACAAACCTGTAATTAAGATAAATTATCCAAAAAATAATTCTTACCTAAACACAACAACAATAACTGTAAATTTCACAATTGAAGATGTTTCTCCTGTTTTTTCTGAAATAAAATTATTGAAAAATGAAAGTTTAGTATCCTACAAAAATACAACAGAAAAAGGAACTGTTATTTTAAACATTTCTGTTCCCGATGATGGAAAATATATTTTGAATATTACAGCTAAAGATTATTATAACAATACCAATTCCTCATTTATAAACATAACTGTTGATACTACAAAACCAAATCTGACGATAATCTATCCTTCTGAGCAAAATGTATACCTAAATACTTCTAGCTTTAACATTACGTTTTACTCTGATGACGAAAATTTCAATTATACTGAAGTTTTTGTTTATAATGAAAGCGCAGAGATTAATAAAACAATTATTTCTCAGAAAGGTCTGCATAGTATAAATTTCAGCCTAGAAGAAGGGAAATATAGAATAAAAATTATCTCCTGGGATCTCGCAAATAATAGAAAAGAGACTACTATAAACATAACTATAGATACGACGCCACCCTCCACCTCATGCATAGCAAAAACAGAGATTGGAAATTACTCTTTTGGAACTTGGACAAATAAAAGTATAAATATATCCTTTTCTTGCTTAGATAACTTAGTAGGATGTAAAGAAATAAAATATTGTGTAGACAACAATAACACATGCATTCCTAACTTAACATATAATTCTACTTTTGAGATAAAAGAAGATGGTATTTATTGGATTAGATTCTCAGGCAGAGATTTAGTAAATAATAGTGAGAATATTAACAATGTAACTATAAAAATAGACAAAACAGATCCTAGCGTAACTTATTACATTAAAAGAAATGGGAAAAGGATAAACGTTAGCAACTTAAAAGCATACTATTTCTATTCTGGAGATAACTTAGCGATAAACATATCTTATGTAGAAGACAACTTCAAATTACTCAAAATATCTTCTGGAAATAGCACTTTATTCCTTAAAAACAAATCGTTTGAGTATATCGAGTTTATGGTAAATCTAAGTAATTTGTCATTTGAAAACAAAAGTAACTACAAATTAAGTAAACTTCTTATCGAAGTTGAAGATTTGGCAGGTAATAGAAAAGTTGATGAAATCTTAGTTCTATACAATTTTTCGCTATCGCAAATGGAAACAAATTGGAAAGACATAGAAGATTACACTAATGCTAAAAATCTTTCTTTTGAGGTAAAAAGTATAGGCAAAATCTTGTTTTTGGAATCTGTCGATCTAACCAATGAAAGTATAATATCAAATTTAGGAAACATATCTTCCTACACCATAATAAGTCCATCTTCAGAAGGAATTACTATTGGAATCGATACTCAACACCTAAAGGAATTTAATAAAAAGGCTATGATTTTCATGAATTTAAGCTCTTTAAACTTAACTGAATTGAGCATAGACAAAAGTATTTGCTCAAAGATACTTTATAACAAAACAAAGA
>CAZJBU010000011.1:0-11326 GCA_964544525.1 uncultured archaeon | reverse complement strand
CAGCACCATAAAAAATATTAAAGTAAAATTTTTATTTCTTGATGGAAATAAAATCGACTCAAAAAGTTTATAAAAATCAATTTTAGAGATATTTAAAATTTCTGACTAACAAAATTCTATGGAAAGAATAGACCCTTATCCATATAGGTCCTTAGACGAGATGTTCCAAAGAAGAAGAGAATTAACAGAAAAGTTTAAAAAAGAAGAACTTTCAGTAGATGAAGCAAAAGAGTTATACAAAATATTGGGGAAAGAACGCGAAATGGCTATGTACGAAAATGATACAGAAGCAGTAGTAGCGATTGAACTTTTACGTGCTATTGTCGGAGCAAAATATCAGTTGGAAGATTGAATTTATTTTCATCAAATTAAGAAAATCTCTCATAATGCTTCTTTACATCCTCCTGGTTCTCAGCAAAGCAAAGGTATATCTTCTCAGCCTTTATATCCAGCTTTTTTGCAAATTCTCCTATTCTTCCTATAATTTCTTTATCTCCTTCGCTATATACTTCGATTTTCATTTTCTTTTACCCTTTTTACTTTTCAGTTTTAATAAGATTTCATGGTCATAGGGGACGTAGCAGTTACCCCTAAATTTATGAACTTCTAAAGGAATGTTTTCTTCTTCTAATATCTTTTTGAGCTCATTTACCATCTGTCTATGTTTTCTCCTGCGGAATGCATACTGAACTAGCTCTACTCCCGATAGAAATACTATAAGACCCAAATACATGTCTGCTCCAAAATACTGAGCCACGGAAGCTGCACCTAATCCAGTACCTACTGAAAATATATATGGCCATGGTATTTTGGATTGTTTTAGTTTTTGTTCCCGTAGCATGGAAGCTGTTTTCCTTTGGATATCTTTTGCGGTTTCAACAAGTTCTGGAAGGTCCTTTCCTATATATTTTACAATGTCATACATTATCTCCATACTTCTTCCAATTTCATATTTTTCCCTATCACTATCCCCATCGCCGTATTTACTTCTGTATTTTTTAACTTTGTTGGAATAATCTCCTATCCCTAAAATCTTTTCAGTGGCTTTGAGAAAGTAGCCATCTTCGTCCCCTATGTAGACCTCCAGTTTTTTCCGACCGCGAGAATGTGCGTATATCCTTAAAGCTCTTTCCTCCATATCCCTTACCCTTTTATCCTTACTTTCCCATGAAATATCTCCGTTACATCCTCAAAGCTCTCAAGGGAATTAACAAATAAATTGTAATTTTCGTTTACTTTGGGTATTCCGATAATCTCAGAATATTTCGCTTTTCTTTCTCTGAAGGCAGAATAAAGTAAAGAAAAAAATTGGTTAAGATGCTTTGTCATCTCATCAATTCTTGCTCTCTCAACTTGGGATTTGTGCTTTCTTATTCCTTCCAATTTTCTTTCTATTTGATTATCTATGTTGACTTTCAGAATTTTTTCGAATGTTCCAGGCTCATAAGTATAGAAAGGGAACAACCAAACAATGTAATGAACTTCCAAAGGAACTCTGTCGTTTCTCACAAGTTCTAAGGCTTTGTGCCCGATCTCATAAGTTGCTCTATGGTCCGGATGGGCATCCGCTTTATTGGGCAAGAAAACGACATTGCTATCTTTTATCATCTTTGCAACCTTCTCAATAATATCTTTATCATCCTTATAATTTTCCAATTTTCCGTCCTCAATATCGAAATTATAATAATCCATAACTCCTAAGAACTTTCTCTCTTCCTCAGCTTCCTTTGACCTCATTTCCTTTATTTCTTCCGGAGGCAGATTCCCTCCGTGCCTTCCATCGGTCATCTGAATATAGCCAAGTTCCCATCCTTTATCCTTTAACTGCCATAAAATTCCTCCTATCGCAATTATTCCGTCGTCATCGTGTGGATTCAAAACATAAGCTTTTCTTGACATAATTTTAAAATAGTAAGAAATTTTTAAATATCTGAATTAGGATTTTGTTAACTTATTGTTGGTATAAACAATTGCGATAAGCTCACGAAATGGGTCTGGGCGAGCCGAAGCTGAACTACTTACCTACTGTTATATTCTCCGAGTGAAACGAGAACTAGTAAAACAAAGCTTTCCGAAGAGTTTTGTCCCCGAGCGTTTTTTAAAATTAACGAAGTGCTTGTTTGTCATTTTTGTCTCATCTTATATGAGTAAACATATACTAATACCTGCACTAATCAGCAAACCACTATTACACAGAGACCAACTGCAAGTGTAAGTTTAGGAGTTGAAGTATTTATTCCCTTACGTTTGTCAACTGAATATTTAATTTGTACTTGCAATTTCTTAAAGAAGCAGAAGAAATCACCTAAGTATATCAATTACTACGAAGAAAAGTACTATTAGCATTGTTAATATTCTAAGAGCAGCGGAAACTGGAGCTAGGAAAAAGAAAGAAAGGCTAAGCAAAGGAAAATAATAAGATATTTCTTGTTCACATACTTTCTAAGTTCTATGTTCATGGTTTCCATACACTTCTTCTTACACTTCTTCAATAAAATTATCAAGAATGGAATCGATAGCAATAGCAAATATATTGCTATCATAAGTATGACGGTGGAAAGAGGAACGAGTGCGAGAGCTCCCAAAGCAAGATGGATTAGAATTAAAAAATGGATAGGCGAATAAATTACTACTAAGATTTTCCATTCTTTTCTGTCCGGCAATATCTCGCTTATGCTCAGCGAAGTTATCTGAGAATCTGAAAGGAAGGAAAACATGAGGTAAAGGAGTGTAAATTCTGCGATGAATGCTATGACGGAAAGGTAAAATGGAAGGAAAGAAACGACCAAACTCATTTCCGAGTATCCCCAGTAAATTATGGAAGCTAAGCAGAGTAAAAGATAAAACTTTTTTTCTTGTCTGTAAATATCCTACAAACTCTTTTTTGAAAGGTTATGATGGGTTTCTTCGAAATGTATTTATCGATTAAGAGTAGGGGCCCAACAAAAACCATGAAGGAAAAATCAACTACATTCATTCTTACGACATTCGGAGAAAATCTATAAGTAAGTATGTTATTAGGCCAGCGAGTAGCAAAGAGTAGAAATCTCTGACCCTTTCCTAAGAATGTACAAGGAGATTATTAGAAAAGGGAAAAGTGTAGAGGGAAATGCCTATGAGAAAACCTTCATTCAACATTTGCTGAGAAAATCATAGGGTTGGTCTTTCCGCTAGAAAAGTGGCTAAGCATCCTAAAAAGAACCAAGTTGCATATCTCGTATTGATCCTGAGAAGTAGGAAAAGAATTGCAAGAAAGAAGAATAAGTAACCACAAATTCTTCCCAGTACGGTAAAATCCCTGCACATTAGTTTTAAAAAATTCTTTCTTTTTCACCTCAATATTTATGTCTGATATTTTAGCCTCCGAACCTTCTCAAGTTTCAAAGCTTATGCTATTAATTCGATAAAGGTTTAGGTCGGAAAAGCTTACTAAAGTAAAGTTATTTACTTTCAAGTAAATCGTTTTGTTTTCAATCCAAGCTTTGACTTTATGCCACCGACCGAATGATAAATTTAAAGGAAAGGTTTTATGGAGTAAGATATTTTCACTTTCTCTCTTGGTAATATTTACTCCATTTTGGTAGAAATTTATTAAATATCTTCTATAACCACCTTCACACCCGATAGATTCTAAATTTAAGATTATTCCACCTTTTTCCATATTCGTTCTAGACTCAACCTTTTCTATTTTCTCAATTACGCTTGGGAAAACTTGCTTTTTTAAATTTTCTTTTATCTTTATTTCTTCCACTTTTTCCAATGGGATTCTTACAAACCCTACCTCGCTTCCAGAAAAGATAGTTTTTCCGTTTTCCTTAGAAACATTCTAATTAGGGTCTAATTCAATCTTAAAAAGAGGGGAGGGAATTGAATAAGTTTTCTTAATGTAAGGAATTGTAAAGAGATCGAAGGAAAGAATTATAACTACAGAACTGAGAAGGAAATAAAGTAAGGGTAAAAATTTGTTTTTCTTCATGATATCACATTTTGTTGAAATTTTAAAAAATATTATACTTCATTCCGTATTTTTCACAAATTTTTTTCCACCTTTTTTATCTTTAACTGATAATCTTTACTTGGTAGATTGAAAATTTGGAAAAGTCTATAAAAATCATTTCACCCCTTTTCTTTAGATAACCTTCCTCAGATAAATAAGCCAGAGCTATATTTCTAATTGACTTTGAATCTCTTCCTCCAATTTTTCTCTTAAGCCTTTCTCAATTATTTTTCAGGCTCCCTTTTTCATTTTCATCAACTTTCTAATGTTTTTCTCTAACAAAAGCAACTATCGATGAATGATGATGCCATTTACCATTACTATAAAAATCTGAGCGACAGATTTGATATACACTCAAATGCTCAAGGTCAATTCTTTTAAATCCCTCCTTTCTATAAGGAAGGATTACATCGTCTTTATCAGAATTAATAGGAATATCCCATGTTTTCCACGGATGTCCACACCTTCCTAAGTCAGCTTTACCGATTAAAATATATTCTTTAACATTTCTACATTTTCTAATCTCCTCTGTCCAATCCTCATCCTGAGGCATCCAACTGCAAATAACAATATCTAGGTTGTATTTCCGGATCACTTCTTTATAAGAGAGCTTTTCTACAGGAAAAAGAACTCTTCTATTTTCTATATCGGTTGGTATAACATTTGTTTCTACTTGATATTTTTTTCAGTTCTTGATTTAAAAAATGTGAGAATCTTCCATTGCCTGCTCCAATTTCAAGTATCACAACTCCATTTAAGCCGTAGAAATCAATTCTTTTCCATCAAGTAATCAGCAAAAGCTTCTATATAGTCTCTATTCCATATTTCATACATAGGATCCTTTTCATTAAAGTAAAGTTTATACCATTCTTCCAGCCGAGATGAATTTTAAATACTATCATTCATTAAAAATTCCGTCCAGATACTCAGATATTTCGTATTCAAGTGTGTCCTGCTTGAATTCTGAAAACCATTTCCTCTACCATCAATTTTCAATGGTTTTCTATTAAATCCAATTTATCTCTGAGGAATCCTTTTCCGTCAGTTATAGATTCTTTCTTTTTAAATATTAAAACTAAAAAGTATCTATGGAGATAAATCCTCTGTTTTACCATAGATTACTAGCCAAGCCAACTGTGATTATTACAACCAGGTTTAGAAACAATAAGACTAACGCCGCTCCATTTTCATTTGTAACTCCAATAAGTTTTAAACCTCCTTACATTGGATTTGCCTGCGATCCTAGACATGATACTTGGAGAAATATAAATTATAATAAGGAATGGGTAATAAACATAGTTAATGAGAGAATATTTGATAAAATGAAGTTCTTGGCTAAGAATTATCCATACGGTGTGAGCGAACTAGAACAAGCAGGTTTAGAAGAAACAGAAGGAAAGGTAGTAAAAGTTAATAGAATTAAGCAAGCTATAGGATACATAGAATGTCAATTGAACAGATTTTTCACAATAGGTGATCATATCTTTGTTGTGGGTAAAGTAGTGTGTTGCGATATTAATAAAATCTATTGGGATAGAGAAAATAGAGCGATCGATATTAAAAAAGCAAAAATATTTTTCCATGTAGGTAACGATGTTTTTGGTATAAGGGCTAAGCCAACAAAAGTAGAAATTAAGTTCCAAGAAGAAGAGAAGAACTCAAATAAAGAAGAATCTGTTACTGAATAATAAGTTGTCTGGAGTTAGATACTGAGTTTTATCCTCATAGCCATCAAAATAAATTTTTATTTCATTTTCTCCTTTGATCCATTTATATAAAGGTTTATTTACGCCAATCTTATCTTGCTCAGGCGTTCCTGTTATTACATACGCTGTTTTAGATGCATAAAAAGATCTTGAAAATTTGTTTACTTTTACTTCTTTTAGTATTGTTGTTTCCTTTCTCTTTTCCATAATCTTGCTTTCAATAAATGCTAGATCTCTAATGTTTAAAGAAATGGCGAATTCGTCATTGTAACCAATTTCTTTATCATAAAATATTCGTCCTATTCCAGTTATTCCATAGTCTTCTATTAAAGTTAAGGAACGCAAAGGGATAACATTCATTTTTATCATAACTTATAACAACAACCCAAAAATTTTTATACTCCAATTAAAAATTTTCCGACAATTTATTAAATGATTAAGGATGCTGAATTATTAGCTAAAGAACAAAGAGAAATTTCGGTTTCAGAGTTTTTTGAAAAGAATAGACATTTGCTAGGATTTGATAATCCTGCAAAGGCTTTATTAATGGCAGTTAAAGAGTTTGTTGATAATTCATTAGATGCATGCGAGGAAGCAGGAATATTGCCAGATATATATGTATCAATAAAAAAAGTTGGAGAAGATGTCTTTAGAGTTACGGTAAAAGATAATGGTCCGGGAATTTTGAAGGAGCAAGTGCCAAAAGTTTTTGGAAAGCTTTTGTATGGTTCTAAATTTAGAGGTTTAGGCTCAACTGGAAAGCAGAGTAGAGGGCAGCAAGGTATTGGAGCTAGTGCATGCATCTTATATGCTCAATTAACAACAGGAAAACCTGCTAAAATAGAATCTTGGGTAAAAGGAAGAGAACACTATAAATGCAGTTTACTTATAGATACAATAACTAATGAGCCTATTATTGAAAAAGAAGAAGTATTGGAAAATGGTTTAGATAAGCATGGAGTGTCTGTAACTTTAGAATTGAAAGGAATGTATAGAACTGTTAAGGGGCCAGAAGAATATCTTAAGGAAACAGCAATCGCAAACCCACATGCACAAATTACTTTTGTGAGACCTGATGGAACAAGAATTACATTCAAGCGAGGTACCGATAAATTGCCAGTATTGCCAAAAGAAATAAAACCTCACCCTTATGGAATAGAGTTAGGAACCTTGATAAAGATGCTAAAAGCCACTTCTTCCAGAACTCTATTATCTTTCTTAACAACCAGTTTTTCAAGGTTGGGTACAAACGTTGCAAAAGAAATTTCAAAGATATCAAAAGTGCCTTTATCTTTACATCCCTATGAAGTTACAAGAGATCAAGCTGAGAAATTATTAAAAGCTATGCAAAGTGTAAAATTACAAAGACCACCTACAGATTGCTTATCTCCTATTGGAGAAGAAGAAATAATAAAAGGTTTGCAAAAGGAGTACAAATGTGATTTCGTTACAGCAATTTCTCGACCAGCCACCATATATCGAGCAATACCTTTCCAGGTAGAGGTTGGTTTAGCATATACTCAAGATTTAAAACAAGATAGTCAAATAAAATTGATTAGATATGCAAATAAAGTTCCTTTATTTTACCAGCAGGGAGAATGCGCTATTTATAAGGCAATTGTAGATACAGATTGGAGAAGATATGGACTTCAACATACTAAAGGAAATTTGCCTATTGGGCCAGTAGTTTTAGTAGTGCACTTAGCCTCAGTATGGGTTCCTTTTATTTCTGAAGGAAAGCAGGCTATAGCAAGCTATCCAGAAATAATAAAGGAGATTAAATTAGCTGCAAACGAGGTTGGAAGAAGATTAAAGAAATATCTTTCTGGGATAGAAAGAAAAAGATATAAAGAAATGAGGATAAAAGTTTTTGAGAGGTATTCAGGCGAGGTTGCAAGAGCTCTTTCTATTTTAACTGATGAGGATGAAAAGAAGACTCTTGATATAATTATGCGTTCTATAAATATGAGAAGAGGTGATGAACATGGTAAGTGAGAAAGATATAATGGATAGGAAGAAGGAGATAATAGAGAAATTAAAAGTACATTTTGGAGAGAAAGTATTAGAAATGCTAAAAGAAGGAGAGAACCCTTATGTTGAGATTGTCAAAAGAAGGTTGAGTAGTGTATTCTTTGACGAGAAAGATGGTTTAATAAAACTCAAAGGAGACACTGAAAAAAGATATTTCTTTAGCCTTGGTCAAGCTAGAAAGTTTATGCAAACTTTGTTGGTTGCTTCTCAATTAAAGAAAAATCTTGAGGAAAATCAACCAGCAATAGGTATAAGGCAAATGTTTTACTTATTAAAGCATACCATTCCAAACACTAAAGAAAATACTTTTGATGAACAGAATGAGAGCGACCCTATTATAGAAGATATAGAAGTAACTATAGATGCTTTGAGAGAAGAACTTGGCTTATTTGCTGTACCCGATGGCTACATCGCTGGTCCATTAGTTGTGCATGATCATAGAACAGGCGATACATTAGATTTTACAAAAATGGGTACTGGTGGAGGTGCAATCCCAGCCTTAGTTGAGAAAGAATATTTTGATTTCAAAGAATGTAGCGCTGAATTTGTTTTAGTAGTGGAGAAATTCCAGGTATGGCAACTTTTAAATCAATATAAATTCTGGGATAAGCATAATTGCTTACTTCTTACTGGAAAAGGACAAGCGGCGAGGTCAACTAGAAGGCTATTAGCAAGGCTTAATAGAGAACTTAAATTGCCTGTTTTTGTATTTACCGATTTAGATCCATGGGGATTCTATATTTATTCTGTATATAAGCAAGGATCTATAAAGTTAGCTTTCTTCTCTGAAAAGGCAGGAGTTCCTCAAGCAAAATTCTTAGGTCTAACAACAAAAGATATTGAAACTTACGGAATTCCAAAGGCGCATTGGATTAAATTAAGGGATTTAGATTACAAAAGAATAAAAGAGCTAAAGAAGTATCCTTGGTTTGCAAAGAAAGAATGGCAGGAGGAATTAACAAGATTAGAGAAATTTGGGTACAAGGTAGAAAGCGATGCATTGGTTGCTAAGGCTATAGATTTCATTGCTAACACTTATTTGCCAGAAAAGATTGAGAAAAAGGAATTTTTGAGCTAGATAAGTTTTATTTGCTTACATTTTTGGTTCTTTTGCAAGAAAAGAGTTTCAAAAGGATAGTGGTATAGATATAGCTGTTTATGTAAAGGATTATAAAAAACTTCCATTGAACTTTGAGCAGAAATTAAGCCTAAAAATAGAAAAGGAGATAGGCATAGATGTGGATGTAATAGTGATAAATGATAAGCCTCTTTCAATATTATCAGAAATTTTAAAGCATGGTAAAGTTATTTTCTCAAGAGACGAAAAAGAAAGAATTAAGTTTGAGACTTTTATGCTAGGAGAAATACAATATTATAATGAGCTTATGAAGATATTTGATGAGGCAAGATTGAGGAGGTATGGCATTAGATAGAAGATTGATTGGCATAAGAATAGACATGGCAACAAAGCATGCTCTCTTGGAAAGTATAGAAGCATGCATAGATATTTCTAATCATATTATATCTGCAAAAGGTTTTAGGAGATCGGTTGACTATAAAGATGTATTTGAAGTATTAAAAGAAGAGAGAATAATCTCTAAAAAGTTGGCTGAAAGACTAAAAGAAATGGCAAAATTTAGGAATGTGCTGGTACATAAATATACAATTGTAGATAAAAAAAGATTATTGCGAATTATGAAAAAAGATATAAAAGATATTGAACAATTTATCAAAGAAATTATGAAGCAAATTAAAAGTAACTAAGTTACTTTAACCTTAGAAAAATCATCTATTTTCTCTCCCTTTATATATTCGACAGTTTTTCTCCAATTTTCAGTTAGTACTTTCTTTTTTTCTTCACTGTAAATTTCTAAAACTCTATAACTACCTAAAGTTTTGCCCTCTTCAAGTTCAATTTTCGTGATTACTACTTTTGCTATTCCTTCCCAATTTTGATTTATAAGATCTATTGGGATGTCTATAGGGTATATTCTATAACCTTCTTTCTCAAATTTGTAAATTCTTCCTTCTTCTAGTTCTTCTTCATTTAACCCCTGGTCTGGTTTTAATTTCAGTGCCCAATTAAACTCTACCTGAAACCCCATGAGTATAGATAGATTAGAAAATTTAAATTATTTTTTCATTCCAAAATCCTTTTCACACTGCTCTAAACAATCTTCCAAACTTATATCCTCTCTATTTAAATAAGCCTTGCATACCTTGAAAAAGCCATCATTATTACCATCATTATCAATGTCTATATCTATTACAGGATTTTCTTCGCCAGTTTGTAGATAAATATAGCAACCTTTCTGCCATGCTTGTTGCACTTTTAAAAAGTTAGATGCTGGAGATGTTTGAGATACTAAAAACCAAACTACGAATATCATAACAATAACTGCCAAAACCACTATTACTACTGCATTTACACTCAAAGAAACTCCTTTCATAATTTATCTAATAAATTAACTTCTATAACTTTCCCGTTAGGTTCCACTTCTTTAAATATTTGCGCCTGGAATTTGTACAATTTTATAGGATAAAATAACCAAGCATCAAATGGTAATCCTGCCTTTAAACAAAGATTTTCCAAATATTCTTTAGCTGTCCAATTTTGCTCTACAGGTACTTGAGGTAAAAACACAGAAGAATATCCTTTATAAACCAAAAGCAAGCCATCTTTTCCGATAGTTATTTTATTAACAAAATCTTTTGGTTCTTCTGCCTTAATCTCTTCTGGTTCAGACAACACAGATACTTCCAATATCACTTTATTTAGTTCTTCCTTTGTTAATGGTTCGAATCTAGGATCTTGAGAAGCTGAGCATGCAGCTTCTATAACTCCTTTTATTAAAGGCTTTATAGGATACACAATACCTATACATCCTCTTAGATCTTCATTAGGATATGTAAGAATGGTAACAAAAACGCCTTTTTTGTCATCCAACACTTTTGGATATTCTTTAGGAACAGGAGGGGGAGAAAGAGTAGATACAAATTTCTCTATAGCTTTCCTAGCTAATTTAATCAAAAATTCCCCATCACTTAAACTTAATTTATTTTCCGAATTCATACTTCAATTTCTTTTGAAAATGCTACCATCCTCTTTCCTCTTACTTTAAAAGTAACCTTAGCCTTAGGCAATTTCAAATTTTCCGATAGACCTATTACGGGAATAATCTCATATGAAAAGACCCTTATTTCTTTGCCTTCTAGTTTAGGAATATCCCATATTAACTTAGTATAATTTTTTTGATGTTTTATCTTAGGCCTTCCTCCTACAAATTTTTTTCCTATTTTGAATATATTTGGAATTGTATCTTCAACTTGAACATGAGACGCAAATTTTCTTCTCCTGTTGCCAACCTCTATACAAATCTTGATGCTTTCACCTTCTCTAATTCCAACAACCTTTTTACCTAGAGCAAACTTCTTTATAAATACATCAGGCATCAAAAGTTCATAGCTTATAATAAATAGTATTATCAAAAATACTGCAGTTAGAAAGAGAGGGACATAATCTACTTTATATTCTATGATATATTTCTGTCCTGGTTTAAGAATAATCTCCCACTTATATACAACATAATCT
>CAZJBU010000010.1:0-11954 GCA_964544525.1 uncultured archaeon | reverse complement strand
GTGGTGTAGCCTGGTTAGCACACGAGACTGTGGATCTCGCAGCCCGGGTTCAAAGTCAGAACCTACGGTTCCGACACCTCCCTTCGTGGGTTTTCTGCACCTCCTTTTACCACCTCTTTTCAGATTTCCTGCACCCCTTATATGGTTACTCCTCCTGCAACCGAGAAAGAGGCAAGCCCTCTTTCCAAATCTATATTGTTCCTTAACCTTCTGCAACCAAAGATATTTTCTCAAGGGTGCAGGGAAGAATTTCCCGCTAAGAAAATCCCGGCCCCGACCTTTTTAAAATTTTTGTTCTTTCTAGATTAATGAAAGAACTGTTATATGTAAAAAAAGGCAAGTTAGTGGATAAGTTATGGCTCTATTTTAAAAGAAATTTGAAAGATGTGAGAATAGAGGATATAGAGGTGCAAGAATTACCTGCAAGTACCAGAATAATTATACATACTCCCACTCCTGGTTTAATTATCGGACCAAAAGGTGAAAAGGTAAACGAACTTACAGAAGAGATAAAAAATATTTTTGGATTGGAGAATCCACAAATAGATGTCAAAAAATTGGATAGAGATATAGTTGCACCTCAAGTTATTGCTGAAAGTATAGCAAAAGGAATTGAAAATAGAAAGAATTTAAGAGCATTATGCGAGATGTATTTAAGAAGAATTCTTTCACATCCAGAAGTGCTCGGCGCTGAGATAATAGTAAAAGGTAAAGTAAGAGGATCTAGATCGCAAAGATTTAGATTTTATCAAGGATATATGAAGAAAAGTGGAGAACTAGCTGAAAGATATGTGAAAAAAGGATTTGCAACTGCTTGCCCTCCAGCTGGAAAAATAGGTATAAAAGTTTCTGTATTTTTTAGACCAAAAGAAGAAGAACTTATTGCAAAATAATTACTTCTTTGCTCTTGCCTGACCTTTACTAGAACGAGATGCGCCTATTCCTGGGCCTCCATGTTGCACAGGCTTTCTAGTAGGTGAAAATTCACCTAAATAATGATCTAACATTTCTGGCTTTATCTTAACGGGGACAAATTCTTTTCCATTATAAACACCTATTGTTAGGCCAATCATTTCTGGTAAAATAGGCATATCTCTACAATGTGTTTTTATCATTTTATCGAACCATCCTTTTTCCTTATATTTTCTGCATTTTTCTAATAGCTTTATTTGAGGATGAGTAAATCCTCTTAAAATAGTCCTTCTTATTCTGGATATAGTTAGCTTTGTAAATTCCTCTATAGTCAAACTTTCTGGATCTCTCCCTCTATACTTAAAATCTGCCATAACTTTCTTTATTTTATAAAATTTATAAATTAAAAACATCTTATGGCTTATTGTAGGATAGATCTAGATAAAAAAACTGTGGAAGAGTTAGATTATAACTTTTCAGGCATAGTAGATTTCGCAGTTAGCATGCATTTTGAATATGAAAGCTACAAATATGATCCCCACTCCCCTAAAAATCCATGGATTATGGGAAGAGGAAATCTTTCCAATCTTACATTTGGAGGGAGCGCAAGAGGATTTATTATATTTAGATCTCCATTAGACTCTTTTCTACATATTTCTTCTTTAGGTGGTGGAGGAATTCCTTTCATACACGCAAATCTAAAAGCAATATTAATCTTGGGAAAGGCAGAGAAACCTTCTGTTATTTTTCTAAAAAGAGAGCAAGGAAAATTAGAATGGAAAATAGAAGAGATTTCCAAAGAAGAGCTTATAACTCTTTATAATCAGGAAAACCATGTTTTCTCTTTTGAGAAAAGGTTGTACGAAAAAGCTAAGGAGTTTTTTGGAGATTTATATTTTAGAGTTTTTGTCATTGGGCCGGGATCTATACACTCTAAATTTGGCTCTTTGTTTTCTAGTATTTCTGAAAACGAGATAGGTTGCGTGTTTGATGTTGCTGGAAGAGGAGGTTCAGGTTCAAGCCTCTTTGTTCATAATGCAATTGGAATAGTGATTGGAGGAGATTGCGGAGAAGATAAAGATATAGTAGAAAAAATGAAAGAAGTTTTTAGAGAGGAATTTGGAGATGGTTATATGCAAAAGATGATTGAGGGAACTAAAAAGTACAGAGAGCTTGGAACATTTAAAGGTAATTACTCAGGATACAAAAACAAACTTCCTTTATTCAATTGGAATTTCTTTTTCTTAGACGAAGATGAAAAAACCAAAATATGGGAAAAGTTTGTAAATGGTAAGCTGCTTAGTGGCTATAAATTTGAAACAAGAACTTGTAAAGAAAGATGTGTAGCAGCATGTAAAAAAATAGAGCGTTATGATAATCATAAAAGAGAGAAAGTTGATTATGAACCTTTCCATGCCTTAGGTGCTTTGCTTGGAATATTTGATAGGGAAAAAATAGCCAGACTTGTATGGCTTGCAGACTCTCTGGGATTTGATACAATATATCTGGGATTTTTTATTGCTGGTATTTTAGAAGCCTTGGAAAAGAAAAAAGTTAGTTTAGGAGAATTAGGAATTACCTTAAAAACAGAGGAATTGCCTTGCTTGAATCCAAAGGAGTACAGCGAAGATAAAGAAAAGATAAATTTCGAAATAGCACAAGAGATAATCAAAAAAATTGCAAGCGGAGAATTTGGATTTAAGAGTATAAAAGAATTCATTGAAAAGTTTGACATAAAAGAAGAGATGTTATTTTTAGATTTTGGAGACAAAGGAGATTTAACTCCTAATTACTATTACACTTTAGGATTGGTTGCTCCTATATTGATGCATGGTAAATACTTTTCAGATTATAAACCAAGGTATTTACCACCAGAAGAATATGCAAAGGTATGCTATGATCGTTTAATAAAAGAACTTGCAATTACAAATGCTGGATATTGTAGATTCCATAGAGAGTACATAGAACTTATATTAGATAAACTTATGGACAAAGTTTTGGGTATTCAAAATTATTCTGAAAAAGTTAAAGAAATTGCTAGAAAACTTTTGGAATATAAGAAAAAGGTTGGGGTAATGCAGTTGGAGCCAAAAGGAAAATTGCTAAAGGTAATCAACAAATTTTTAGAGGAAAATAATGCAAATATAAGCGCAAATGAATACTTCAAAAGATTTGAAAAGGAATATTTAAGTTTTTTTAAAAATTCTGCAGAATAGGCAAGTTTCTTTCGTTGTTGGATATTTGCATAAACTACAGGGCTTTACCTCTTCTTGTGAAATGGTATGAGAAAGATGTTTTTTTATCTTCATAAGACTATTATAAAATTTTAATTTTGCAGAAGGCATATTATTTTCTAAAAGATTAATTGCCTCTTTAAATATCTTCAATTTTTCTCCAACTGAAAAAGGGCATTTTTCTTTAACATATTCAAAACCATTTATATCGCAATACATCTTTGTTTCTGTTTCGTTAAGTTTATATAAAGGTTTTATTTTTGTTACCAACCTTAATTTTTCATTTCCTTTCATGTAAGGACCTGCTCTGACTATTTGTAAAAGATTTCCATCAAAAATATTTTTTAGTCCAAAGGCAACCTCATCATCTAAATTATGAGCAGTAGCTAAATAATTGCATCTATGCTCAAAAGCAATTTTGTTCATCAAGTATCTTTTTGCTAATCCGCAAATACTACAAACATTCCTTCTATATCTTTCTGCTAATTCTTTTATAGAATATGAATAATGCTCTGATATAGAAATTATTAAAGGGTCTATGCCAACTTTCTTACAGTTGGCTATCACAACTTTTTTACTATTCTCTGAAAAATTAGGTATTCCCAAATCTATAAAAAAAGGTAGAATGTTATAGCCTAATTTAAAAAGAACATGAAACAAAGAAACAGAATCCTTTCCTCCAGAAAAGGCTATAGCTATTTTATCTTCTTTTTTTATTTTGAACTTTTCTAATGTTTTCTCTACTCTTTTTTCAAAATAAGTTAAAAAATGTTCTTGGCATAGTCTAAGATTCGCATATCTTAAGAAGATTTCTCCTTCCTTATTACAAAATCTACATTTCCTCTTTCTATTCATAACCGAAATACTCTTTTATTATTTTCTTTCCTTTCTCTGTAAGGATTCTTCCTTTTCTTGGAGTTTCGACCTTCTTAATTAGACCTCCTTTCTCTAGCTGTTGCAAGATAACCCTTAATATTTTCTTTGAACCTTTTCTCTTTTTCTCTGGTTTATACCCGCGATTTTGCCTACCGCCATAGAATTTAGATAGTCTTCTTACCCCCAAAGGCCCATATAAATATAATTTTCTTAAAATAGAGGCTCCCCTAATATACCACCAATCATCCTGCATTGGAGGCCTCTCCCTAGCAACAGAAGTTTTAACAAATTTTGCCCAATCCGGCATGGTTAATACTCCTTGCTCTTTCAGCATTTCTCCAATCTCCCTCAGTTTTGCCTCAATACTCATAAGAAAGTATGATAACAAAATTTTTTATTTTATTGGTTTAAAATGGAGCAAGCGATTAATCTTTTTTTCTATTTCCTTAATCTCACTCCTTACCTTCAGAAGTTTATTCTGTTCCTCGATCATTATTTTGTTGAAGACATCTTCGCTTATTTTTCTATGGAAATACTGTCTTTCAGTATTTTTTCTAGTTTCTATTATCAAAGCTTCTTTTCTCTTCAAAGCTTGTAATTGTTTTTTCAATTTTATCAAAGGGATAGTTATATTCATTATCCAATAAGCTATGGCTAGGCAAGAAGCTAAAGAAAAAAGTATAAGATACTTGTACTTTAAAATTAGGCTTATTTTATCAAAAAGTAGGAAGCTCTTCTCTAATTTTTCAGATTTATCCATGGCTTTTTCTAGATATTGCCTTAGGAGAGTAAGATTATCTTTATATATTGCCTCTCTGGCCAAAGTAAGAATAGTTTGTATTTCTTCTACTTCTTTTTGCAGATCTTCAATATCCAAACCAACTTCCTTGTACTTATTTAATTTATGATAGAATACGCTCAACTTTGAAGATACTACTTCTGCCTTATGTAAGAGTGGGTTAGGGATCACAGAAATTTTAATAGACTTTTCTTTTTGAAGGGTTGCATTGATAAACAATAATTTGGCAAAACAATTTTCTTTTTGATACAAAGGAATATAAATTTCTATTTTAATATCTTTACTTTCCCTGGGTCTTAAATTGATTTTTGTTTGCTCAAAAGAGAGATTACAACAAGCACATGTGCCCACAATAGCAATATCCAATTTTTCATCACCGGTATTTACTATAGATGCTGTGAATGCTTCTCTTTCTCCGCTTATTACGAAAAGTTCTTGCTTGGTAAGATTTACAGAAAAATCTTTTTTAGTGAAAGTAACATTTTTGTATATATAAATTGTCTTGTTTTCTGTGATATTCCCTTGAAAAAATGCTGTTCCACTACCTCTTGCGCTACCTCCGCCTCCTCCGCCACCTCCTGTTATTGGAGAACTAGTCCTAAAACTTAAAGAAGTTTCTCCAGAGTTATTGAATATATCCTTAGCCTCAACTTTTATAGAATATTGGGTATCATAAGAGAATGGTGTTTTACACCCAGAGGAAAGATAGAATATGTTTGAATATTCTCCAAAACTGCTTTGGAAAGGTAATGTTGAATAATGAGAATTTGGACATAGGAGAGATACCTCTACTGAATAATTTGATAGCAAAGTATCTTTCCTTGCATTATAGACATTTATGTATATAGGCGCGAGATCAACATTTAGATAAGATACCAAATCTTGCCTATAATAAACAAATTCAGGATATAACCTATCGCTAACATTGATTGTGAGGCTTAAATTTCCTACATTGTTTCTTTTTGAAACATTTATTTTAAGTAAATATTTGCCAATAGGAAAAGTGGAATTTATAAAATAAGTTATTTTATTTCCTGTTCCTGAAATATTTAAGGAGAAATTAGACTGTTGATGTTCTAGGTATAATGTCCAGTTAAATGAAGATATGGTATTGTTATTTACGTTCTTTACAAAAAAGGATAAATTTTCTCCTTTATTGAACAATAAATAGGTATGTCTTGGCTCGACAAAAAGCACATTAGATACATGTAAAGAAAGATTTTTTTGGTATTTCGCCCTATTTTTGACATCCCATGCATATACCTTAATTGAGTAGTTGCCAGTCAAATTTAGGAAAGAATTGTTTATTCTTGCAATCCATATATTGCTATCGTCTATCTTTTCTGTAGAAAAGATTGTCTGATTATATTTTAAATTTGAAATATTTATTTCTATTTTTGTAATCATTGTTTCATTGTCTGTTGCATTTACATAAACCAAAAGATCACTACCTACACCATATAAATTGGAAGTATTGTAGCTTAAATATGCTTGATGGATTATTGGTGGATTTGTATCGTTTGCAACCACTATAGCAAGTATCTTTTTCTTCCCAGTTATATTATATTTAGAAGATATATTCAATGTTAGATTAATCCTTCTCTCATTAATGACATTAGATACAGTGCAATTAAAAGAGAAAGTTACTGACTGATTATTCAGTATTGTGATGTTATGGAAGGGTGGAGATGTTATATTTATTAAAGAAATATTTTCAGAAGAAAGAATTAAAGTAATATTTCTTAGATCTCCTCCTTCTGCAACAACCTTTACCTCTATCTCACCATCCCCTGGTATGAAATAATAAGGTTCTGAAAAGAAGGAAATTCTTGGCTTACCATAGTTCACAGAGAAAGACAAATTAGAACTAGATATTCCTTCCTTTAGGTATATATTCAGTGTGCCATTATATTTGCCTGAGAAGTCGGGTCTGTAAGTTACATTATATATATAGCAAGAGCCTAACTTTACGGAAACAGAATACACTCTAAACTCATACAGATATATGTTTCCTGATAGATTATACTCTAACTTTATTTTGCTCGTATAAAAAGGTGTAAATTGAGTAAGTACATGCAGATGCTTTGAAGTATTTATTGCCTCTGTTAATAATGTATTCCAAGTACCTCCTCTATAATAATACAAAGTGATGTTAGAGGGCTCGTCAGATTTTGCTAATATTTCTATTCTGCTTATAGTATATGTGCCATTAAAAATAAATGTAATATTGCCTTTATTTAATCCATTCCAATAATCATTCTCATTATCATTTATTGACAGGTTTGCTCCTTCTTGGTTATAGCTCGCTATAGCATGCCCTCCATAGCTTATAGAAGCTATATTTTTGCTCTGATTTTCTCCAGAAAAGCATAGGGATTCATCAACCTTTTTAAGGAATGAAAGAGAAAGATTTTCAGTACCTTCACTAAACGGTTTTACTATGGTTAAATTGACATTCTCAATATTTGACAGGTTCCCTACTATCTTTGCTTTTATATCAACATCATCAGATAAATTGGTTTTGCTTGGATATATTTCTATAATTGGATTTACAACCTCATGCATTTCCTGAAATTCTTTAGACAAATTAAAATTATCTCTCACCTCCAAAATTATTTTTGCCAGACCTGTATTTTTAGAGAATAATGTAAAATTATAAACAACTGGAATTCCTTTTTTAAGATAAATACCTTCCTTTATGGTTGGAGATATATTAACTAAAACATTTCCTTCTTGAAGTAAAGTGAAATTTAAAGACACATTCCACAAATCTCCATTTATTGCTGTTAGTTTTATTGTTTGGTTAAATGTTTGGTTTTTTAATATTCTGTAATTTGGATATGTAAAGTTTACTTCTATATCTCCATAATTTACAAAAAAGGAGGTTTTATTCTCCCTTATTCTTCCATCAAAATCTGACTTTGCATATAAAGTAATATAGTAGGTGCCAGAGCTCTCTGGAATAAAAGAAGAAGAACAATTATAGAGATAAGAAGAGACTTTTGTACAAGTAAGATTTATTTGTTTTACTTTGTTTTCCAACTTCTGAGAAGACAAGTTGATATCTGAATAGCTTAAAGTTGCCCAAGCAGAAGAAATTCCAGAACCTTCCGTTTGAATTTTTCCTATGATTTCTAAAGATTCGCCCTGGCTTAAACGCTTTACAGAGGTGTTGGCAAGTACTTTCATATCCATTATTTTTACAATTTCTTTTCTCTCACCGATTGATACATTATAATACAAAGAAGAATTTGGCTGTATTTCACAAGAAAGGTTGTAGTATCCTAAAGACCTATCTGTTACTGTAGAGTTTATAGTAACTGAAGTTATTCCGCTTGCATTTGTAAGGTTTTGCCCTAAGTAAATTTTTGAAGTATTGTTTATCCAGAAATAAAATTTAACTGGATAGCTTGGTATTGGATATTGGGAATATGCATCCACAACCTTACAAAATACATTGTATGTAGAACTATTATAGATTAAATTGTTATTTTGTTCTACTTCATTGCTCAACCAAAGGTCTAAAATCTTAGCCTTACTCCATAGATAAAAATTATAGCTTTGATCGCTTGGCGTAGTATTATATAACCCTTGCTCGTTTGTTACATTTATTCTATAAATAGTAATTTTTCCAGCAGTAGGAAACATAGTGTAATTGGAAAAGTTAAAATAATAATAAGCGCTAAAAAGGATATCTGAACTTTTATTTATGGTTAAAAAAGAAGAGAATTCCTCTTCAGCACCAGTACCAGTAAAAGTTACAATACCTTTTGAAAGATTGCTCGGAGAATACCATTGAGAAACTACCTTTACTTTATCCTCTCTCCAAAAGCTGTTCTTTATTGTGTTAGTTTGGTTTATCAGGCAAGTGGTTTCGTTTGCAACACACCAATCTTTAAATAAAGGAAAATATCTTGGCTTTACTGCTACATAGTCAATATAGTATTCATCTATTTCTCCTTCGTAGTTATCGTAATCTAATATAGCCAAATATATTTTTCCAGTATCACTAACATAATCTAACCCAGGAGGGGAAATAGTAAAAGAATATACATTCTCGTTAGAAGAGATAGCGGTACCAACTACTTCCCAATTATCCGTATTAGAATTATATATATAAATGACTGCACTTTCTCCTGAAGAACTATATCCTTCTATAACAATATCGAAATTATGTAAAGTAGATCTCCAATAAGGATAAGAAAGATTAAAAACATACCTAACTTGCATGCTATCTGTTTGATATCCTACAGGGTTTATTTCCTCTATTATTTCATATACATTGTCACTGTACCAAGTATCTGTATAATCGCCTGAAAAACTTCCTTGATCTTGGGATTCATCAATTGCTTTTTCCTCTAAATAACTTGCATAAACTAGTTTTGGAACCAAAAAAAAGAAGCAGAATAATAAAAAAATCCTTCTCATAAAATTAAATTCCGAGGAATAAAAAAATGGTGGGAACCATAAGGACTGCCATTAGCAAGGTTCTTTTTACCCTGTAATATTGACAAATAATTCCTAAAGAGCAAGAAGTGAGGAAGATTGCAACTCCTATAAGTCCAAGGAAGAATGCCGATGCGAAGATTAAAAAAATAAACACAAATTTACACAAAAAAGAATATTTTATTCTGTAGATATTTGAAACAAAAAATCTGGAAAGCAAAATAACTATAGGTATAGAAAAGGCGCAGGAGAAAAAGATGGCCGAACACATAAGAAGAAAATTAGAATATCCCAAATCTATAGGTAAAGAAAGGATTGCTGCTCCTGCTCCACTCCTGGCTTTTCCCAAACAAAACAAAGCAAATAAAGAAAAAATAGCGTACCCTGTAGTTATAGCTCCATTTAAAAATAAGAATTCTCTTTTTCCTTCTACCTTAAATATTTTCTGAGCCAAAAGGGTAGATTGGGAAGAGGTCAAGGCAGGTAACATTCCAGAAAACAAGCTAAATATAAGAGAAGACAATATCCCTCTTTTAAGTTTTGTGAATCTTTCTATATAAAAAGTTTGCTCTGGAATGGAGATTTCATTTTTTATTGAAAATAGAAGAGTGCTTCCACCAAAAAGACCTGCAAAGCATGCAAATAAAACATAATCTTGATTTAATGGAAGGTCAAGAATTAAAAAGCCTAGTAAGGAAGAAAAGATTACAATTAACATGGCTTTGACCCTTCTCCCTTTTTCAGAATAAAGAAGGTAAAGCAAAACACCTATCAAAATAATAGGGATTGCCCCCTTAATATAAAAGTAACTTTTAGAGATCAAAAATAAAAGAAAAGGTAATAGGAAAAGAGAAAGTAAAGAAAGGTATGCTCCGCCCAAGGTTGCTAGATAAATTGCCTCATATCCTCTTCCTTTCAAAAGCAAATAATGGCCTGGCAAAACAGAAAGAGATTCTCCCTCTTCTGGCGCACCTAATAAAACTGCAGGAATAAAAGAAACAAAAGAATTGGTTATATAGGCAGAGATTATTATTACAAATAGGTTAGATGGAGGAAAGCCTAATGGATATAGGGAAAGTAAAAATATAGAAAAGGTATTGGGATGTAAACCAGGAATTAATCCTGCTAGTGTGCCTAAAAAGATTCCAATAAGCAGCGAGATTAAAAGATCTATCATTATTCTAATTTATGAGATTATCAATATTTGAAGAAAATGGTGTTAAGATAAAAGCGTATAAAGCAAAGATTCCAGAACATGCACCTATATTTTATAATCCGAAAATGGCTTTTGACAGAAAAATTTCTGTAGAAATTGTAAAATTACTTAAACCGAAAGAAATATTAGATGGGCTTTGTGCAACTGGAATAAGAGGTTTGCTATATGCTAAAAATTTGCCCAACGCCTTAGTTATCTTAAACGATATCGATAAAAGAGCAATAGCACTTGCAAAAAGGAATGCAGAATTAAATAAAATCAAAAATGTTGAGTTTTACAACGAAGATGTAAATAAACTGTTAAACGAAAAGAAATTTGATTTTATTGATATAGATCCTTTTGGTAGCCCTGCATATTTTTTAGATTCTGCTGCAAAAGCAATAAGAAATAATGGAATAATTGCATTTACTGCTACAGATGTAGCCACTTTAGCAAATACATATCCAAAAACTTGTGAAAGAAGATATGGAATAAAGTTGTTTAGGACTGACTTTGAAAAGGAGGTTGCTGTAAGAGTCCTGCTTTCCTTTGCAATGAAAGTGTTCTCAAAATATGAAATTGCTCTTCAACCTATGCTCTGCTATTACGCAATGCATTACGTAAGATGCTATTGCTTGGCTAAAAGAAGTGGCAAGGCTTTGGATAAATTATACAAAAAGTTTGATTTCTTCTCTTATTGCCCAAAGTGCTTATATAGAAAAGAAGGTATTGAAAAGATTTGCCATAATTGTGGAAACAAAATGTTGATCGGTGAGAGAATATATTTAGGTAAGTACTTTGATTTATCTATTTGCAAAAAGTTGAAAGATAACTTAAAAGGTTCAGAACAGGGAAAGTTACTAGATATAATATGTAATGAAATGGACGTTCCATTTTACTATGATACCCACAAACTATGCAAGATTTATAAGAAAAGCCCAAAGAAAATAGATTATTTTATTGAAAAAATCAAAGCAAGTAGAACACACTTTTGTAGTACAGGTATAAAAACAAAAGAATCTTACTCTGAGATTATTAAAATTTTATAGATAAAATATAATTGTCCCGCGGTAGCTCAACCTGGTAGAGCGCTCGGCTGTAGTTGCTCAGCTCTCTAGCTGAGCCGAGTAGCGAGCGTTCAGAAACCGAGAGGTTGCCGGTTCAAAGCGGGAAATCCTTCCCTGCACCCTGAAAAACTTTAATGAAAATCCGGCCCGCGGGACAATTTTAAAAACCTAATATGAACAAAAGATTAGAAAAGCTACTGCTAAAAATACCTAAAGGAAAAGTAACAACATACAAAATTCTTGCTGAAAAGTTGGGAGTGCACCCAAGAAAAATAGGTAAAATATTATCTAAAAATGACAATCCTAAAATACCTTGTTATAAGGTTGTGTACTCTAATGGCAAAGTCGGAAATTATAGGTTTGGTGGAAAGAGAAAGAAGATTGAACTCCTTAAAAAAGAAGGAATAAAAATAGAAAAAGATAAA